>NZ_JBNTQO010000009.1:0-171563 GCF_050630465.1 Bacillus basilensis
GCACTTAAAGTATGTATGATGAATATGTCTAAAATTGCGAATGACCTTCGCTTAATGGCATCAGGTCCACGTGTTGGCTTAGCGGAAATTATGTTACCAGCTCGTCAACCAGGTTCATCTATTATGCCAGGGAAAGTAAACCCTGTTATGCCAGAAGTAATTAATCAAATTGCATTCCAAGTAATTGGTAACGACCATACAATTTGCCTTGCTTCAGAAGCAGGACAATTAGAATTAAATGTTATGGAACCAGTACTTGTTTTCAACTTACTACAATCAATTAGCATTATGAATAACGGTTTCCGTGCCTTTACAGATAGTTGCTTAAAAGGAATTGAAGCGAATGAAGATCGCTTAAAAGAGTATGTTGAGAAGAGTGTAGGAATTATTACAGCCGTGAACCCTCATATCGGTTATGAAGCAGCAGCTCGTGTTGCAAAAGAAGCAATCGCGACAGGGCAATCCGTTCGAGAACTTTGTGTGAAAAATGGTGTATTGTCACAAGAAGATTTAGAGTTAATTCTAGATCCATTCGAAATGACACATCCAGGGATTGCAGGAGCAACACTTTTAAAGAAAAATTAAAAGAAGAGGGGGGACAAGCCCCTCTTTTTTGTTTACAATATAGAAATGCCATATATGAATAGAGGTAGGGATGTTATGAGTAAGTTTACAGTAGCTTCTAATGGTTCATTAGAAACGACATTAAGAGGAGTAGAAGTATTATCAACACCACTTTTAAATAAAGGGGTCGCTTTCACGCAAGAAGAGAGAGAAGAATTAGGTTTAAAAGGGTTATTACCGCCAGCAGTTTTAACATTAGAAGAACAAGCACGCCGAGCATACGAACAATTTTGTTCTCAGCCGGATGATTTATTAAAGAATGTATACTTAACAGCGTTACATGATCGAAATGAAGTATTATTTTATCGTATTTTAACAGATCATTTACGTGAAATGTTACCAATCGTATATACACCAACTGTCGGTGTAGCAATTCAAAGATATAGTCATGAATATCGTAAACCACGTGGTGTGTATTTATCAATTAACGATCCGTCAGGTATTGAAGAAGCATTTGCCAATATCGGTGCAACAGCAGAAAATATCGATTTAGTCGTTGTAACAGATGGAGAAGGTATATTAGGAATTGGTGACTGGGGCGTTGGTGGTATTAACATTGCAATCGGAAAATTAGCTGTTTATACGGCCGCAGTTGGAATCGATCCTAGTCGTGTATTACCGGTAATTTTAGATGTAGGTACAAATCGTGAAGAGTTATTAAATAATCCATTTTATATTGGAAATCGTCACCCTCGTATAACAGGGGAAGCTTATGATGAATTTATTGATACATTTGTTCAAGCGGTAAATAAACAATTCCCGAAAGCACTCTTACATTGGGAAGATTTCAGTTCTCGTAACGCACGAAAAATTTTAGATAAATATCGCCATGACGTGTGTACGTTTAATGATGATATTCAAGGAACAGGTGCAGTTTCGCTTGCTGCTGTATTATCGGCAGTAAAAGCTTCTGGTGTACCGTTAAGCGAACACCGCGTTGTTGTGTTTGGTGCTGGTACGGCTGGAATCGGTATCGCAGATCAAGTTAGAGATGCGATGGTCCGTGTAGGCGTATCAGAAGAAGAATCATATAAGCGTTTCTGGTGTATTGATCGTAACGGGTTAGTTACAGATAACATGGAAGATCTTCTTGATTTCCAAATTCCGTATGCAAGAAAAGAAGCGGAAGTAAGTGAGTGGAAGCAAAATGATGTAATCGGACTTGCTGAAGTTGTGAAGCATGTGAAACCGACAATTTTAATTGGTACATCAACTGTTGCAGGCGCATTTAAAGAAGAGATTATAAAAGAAATGGCTTCTCACGTAGAAAGACCAATCATTTTACCAATGTCGAATCCGACGCCACTTGCTGAAGCAAAACCAGCTGATTTAATCCAGTGGACAGAAGGGAGAGCATTAGTTGCTACGGGAAGTCCTTTTGAACCAGTTACATACAACGGTGTAACGTATGTGATTGGACAATCAAATAATGCACTTATTTTCCCAGGGCTAGGCCTTGGAACAATTGTAGTACGTGCAAGCGTTATGACGGATGGCATGTTCGCAGCAGCAGCTGAAGCAGTTGCAAGCATGGTAGATACAAGTCAGCCAGGAGCACCTATTTTGCCAGAAGTTGAAGAGTTACGTAATATCTCGGAAATGGTTGCAATTGAAGTAGCGAAAGTTGCAGTTGCAGAAGGTGTTGCTAGAGAGAAATTAAGTGATAACGATATTAAGACTGCAGTGAAAGAAGCAATATGGGAACCCGAGTATCGCCAAATAAAAGCGGTAGAAAAGGTTAGAATATAGAAATAAAGCCCGTTTATAAATAATAAGCGGGCTTTCACTTTTATTACTGAAAAAAGAGTATAGGAAGTGGCATCTTTGAATTGGAATGAATTATGGAAGAAAGATATATCCCTTTTAATTATATTAATGGTTGTTGTTCCGATTGCTGGAGAGCTTAATTTTCATCCTTTTAATGATATGTTTCGCGTTAGCTTTGGAACGCCATTATTCTTCTTTTTATTACTATTTTTAAGAAGAATACCAGCAGCCGCTGCAGGTATTCTTGTCGGTATATGTGTTGTTTTATTCCGTGTATGTCTTGACTGGATCATGCAAGGCTCATTTCATATGACAGAATCATTTTATTTGCGCTATCCTGTGTTCTTTTATTATTTTATTTATGGAAGTCTTTTTTCAATTTGTAGGGTGAATAAGTTTCATCAGAATCCGATTGTTATTGGGTGCCTTGGGATTACAATTGAAATTATCGCAAGTATGTCAGAACTAGCGATATATCATATGGTAGTGCTCGGTACAACGATAACAGTTTCTGAAGTGAATAAGTTAATTATTATTGCTATTTTTCGTAGTTTCTTTGCGCTTGGTTTTTTAAATATGATGAATTTGTATGAAACGAAATTAAAAGAATCACAAGTTCGAAAAGAAAATGAAAAAATGTTAATGCACCTTTCAAATTTGTATGTAGAATCAGTTCATTTGAAAAAAACGTTACAAAATGCAGAATTGATTACACAAGAAGCATATGAACTATATCGAAATTTACAGGCAGACGACGATTTCAGTAGTAAAACAGCATTGAAAATAGCAGGAGAAGTGCACGAAATTAAAAAGGATAATCAAAGGATTTTTGCAGGGTTATCTAAACTGTTATTAGATAAAAATGTGGCTGAGTATGTAGAAGGACATGAACTTACAGAAATGATTGTAAGAATAAATGAAAAGTATGCTGAAATGTTAGAGAAAGATATACGTTTTTCTAAACATATAGAAGGTGAGCACGCCGCATATCACGTATATACAGTGCTATCAATCTTTAATAACTTAGTTGCCAATGCAGTTGAAGCAATTGAAGATAGAGGTCTTATTCGTATTAAGTTATATAAACGGGATCAACATGTAACCTTTGAAGTAGTTGACGATGGCCCTGGTATTGCACAAAAGTATAAGAAATTAGTATTTAAGCCTGGGTTTACTTCAAAGTATGATCAAACGGGAACACCGTCCACAGGTATTGGACTTTCTTACATACACGAAATGGTAACAGAGCTTGGCGGAGAAGTAAGGTTAGAAGACAATGAAACTGGAAAAGGGTGTAAGTTTGTCGTTTGTTTACCGGAGTGTAGTTTAAAGCGGGAAGGGGAATAGATTTGTTTTATTATATTGTAGATGATGATGAAGTTTTCCGTTCAATGCTTTCGCAAATTATTGAGGATGGTGATCTTGGGGAAGTAATTGGAGAGTCGGAAGATGGAGCGTTTATTGAAGCAGAACAGCTAAATTATAAAAAAGTGGATATTTTATTTATTGATTTATTAATGCCGATGAGAGACGGCATTGAAACAGTTCGCCAAATAGCGTCTTCATTCACTGGGAAAATTATTATGATTTCCCAAGTGGAATCGAAACAACTCATTGGTGAGGCGTATACACTTGGGGTGGAATATTATATTACGAAACCACTAAATAAAATAGAAGTAGTATCTGTTATACAAAAAGTGATAGAGCGTATTCGTTTGGAACGTTCTATATATGACATTCAAAAATCATTAAATAATGTATTTCAGTGGGAAAAGCCGCAAATGCGTAGTGAAACAGTGCAAGAAGGAAAAAAGATATCAGATTCAGGACGCTTTTTACTATCAGAACTCGGTATTGCGGGAGAGAACGGAAGTAAAGATTTACTTAGTATGCTGGAATATTTATATGGACAAGAAAAGGCGCAAACATTTGAATTTGGATTTCCTGCGTTAAAAGATATCTTTCACCAAATCACATTAAAAAAATTAGATCATATAGCTTCGGATGCAGATATAGAGAAGGAGAAAAAAGCATCTGAACAACGTGTAAGAAGAGCGATTTATCAATCATTGAATCATTTAGCTTCCCTCGGACTAACAGACTTTTCAAATCCGAAATTTGAAAGTTATGCTCCGAAGTTTTTTGATTTCACTGTAGTTAGAAAACGGATGACAGAAATGACAAAGGATGAAATAGCAACTTCTGGCCACATACGAATTAATACGAAAAAATTTATTCAAGTGTTGTATTTTGAGGCGAAACGGTTGATGGAGATAGAGTGAAAAGGTGCTTATAAAAAAGCATCTTTTTTTGTTCAATCAACATTTTATATTTTCTCGTGGAGCATGTAAAATGTTAAGTAAGAGAAAATGGTTTTACATTAAGGAAGTGTCAAAACAATGAGTTTTACATTAAATAAATCGATTATTAAAGAAGTATGCGGAGAGACCTCATATAAAAGAGGCGAAGCTTATTATAAAGCAAATAAAGTAATCGTGAATCATTATGATGAAAATAAAGAAATTTGCGAGGCGACGGTAAAAGGGAACGAGGATTTCCATGTTACAGTAGAAAAAGCTAAAAAAGGTGATGTAGTTGCGAGATGCAGTTGTCCTTCATTAGCGTCTTTTCAAACGTACTGTCAACATGTTGCAGCCGTATTAATACAAATCAACTATAATCAGCAAACAGGTGGAATGGGCTCTGTTAGTAGCAGAAATGATCAATTAACAAACGGGATGTTTCAGCTGTTTGCAGACAAACCACTGAGACCAAAAAGTAAACAACATCGTTTTGATACACGTGAAATAGTAGATGTGGAGTTTATATGTTCACCAGTAGCGACGAAAAGTGGTGGGGCTCTTCTTGGAATTCAATTGAAACTTGCCAAAGTGTATTTCATAAATCATATTAGAGAATTTCTTTCTAAAGTGGAGAAAAGAGAAACTTTTCATTGTTCCAATGAATTTACATACACGCCAGATGTACACAGTTTTAAACAAGAAACAGACGCGATTATACAACAACTCATTAAAATATATCATAACGAAAAAATGTATGAAGATGCACTAGAAGTACATGCGAAACAAGATGAAAGTATGATATTTATACCGCCAGCTTCGTGGAATGATATGCTCTCTTCACTTTCTAAAGTTGAACATGTAAAGCTGAAACAAAGTGAGCAATTGTTTCATGGCTTACAAATTTCAAAAGGTTTATTGCCATTACATTTTGAGTTCACGAAAGGGAATAATGGCGGGTTTACACTTCATATAGACGGCCTAAATCATGTTCAAGTTATGGAGATGTATAACAACGCTCTTTACGATGGGAAATTATATCATTTACCTATGGAAGATTGTATGCGACTTATTGAACTACAAAAGATGATGAGTCGCTCAAATAGCAATCAGTTTTATATTCCTGAAACTAAGATGGAACATTTCGTAGGGAAAGTTGTGCCTGGATTAATGAAACTTGGAACGGTACGCATTGATGAAGTAATATCAGATCGGGTTGAAACGCCTTCGCTAAAAGCGAAATTGTATTTAGATCGCGTGAAAAATCGTTTGTTAGCAGGTCTCGAATTCCATTATGGAAACGTCATGATTAATCCGCTAGAAGAGGACGGACAGCCGTCTGTTTTTAATCGTGATGAGAAAAAGGAAAAAGAAATTTTAGACATTATGAGTGAAAGTGCCTTTGCGAAAACAGAAGGTGGTTATTTTATACATAATGAAGAGGCTGAGTATAACTTTTTATATCATGTCGTTCCAACGTTAAAAGGTTTAGTTGATATTTATGCGACGACAGCAATCAAATTACGAATTCATAAAGGGGATACAGCTCCTCTTATTAGGGTGAGAAGAAAAGAAAGAATTGATTGGCTGTCATTTCGTTTTGATATAAAAGGAATACCGGAAGCGGAAATTAAAGGTGTATTAGTCGCTCTTGAAGAGAAACGCAAATATTACCGATTAGCGAATGGTTCTTTATTATCACTAGAGGGCAAAGAATTTAATGAAATTAATCAGTTTGTAAAAGAATCGGGTATTCGAAAAGAATTTTTACATGGGGAAGAAGTGAATGTTCCACTTATTCGAAGTGTGAAATGGATGAACGGACTTCACGAAGGTAATGTTTTAAGTTTAGATGGGTCTGTTCAAGATTTAGTGGAAAGCATTCAAAATCCCAAAAAATTAAAGTTTACAGTGCCGCAAACTTTAAATGCTGTAATGAGAGAGTATCAAGTATACGGATTCGAGTGGATGAAAACACTTGCATATTACCGTTTGGGCGGTATTTTAGCAGATGATATGGGACTTGGAAAAACGCTGCAAAGTATTGCTTATATAGATTCTGTGTTGCCAGAAATTCGAGAAAAGAAACTACCTATATTAGTCGTTTCTCCATCGTCTCTAGTTTACAACTGGTTAAGCGAGTTGAAAAAATTCGCGCCGCATATTAGAGCAGTTATTGCAGATGGAAATCAAGCGGAAAGACGAAAAATCTTAAAAGACATAGCGGAATTTGATGTCGTAATTACGTCATATCCATTACTGAGAAGAGATATAAGATCGTATGCGAGGCCGTTTCATACACTATTTCTTGATGAAGCACAGGCGTTTAAAAATCCTACAACGCAAACTGCAAAAGCAGTGAAAACAATTCAAGCTGAATATCGTTTCGGACTAACGGGAACGCCTGTAGAAAATTCATTAGAAGAGCTATGGTCTATCTTTCATGTCGTATTTCCAGAATTATTACCAGGAAGAAAAGAATTCGGTGATTTAAGGCGTGAAGATATTGCGAAGCGCGTAAAACCTTTCGTATTAAGACGATTAAAAGGGGACGTATTACAGGAGCTTCCAGATAAAATAGAACATTTACAGTCATCGGAATTATTACCAGATCAAAAGAGACTATATGCTGCTTATTTAGCGAAATTAAGGGAAGAAACGTTAAAGCATTTAGACAAAGATACGTTACGTAAAAATAAAATTAGAATTTTAGCTGGTTTAACGAGATTGCGACAAATTTGTAATCATCCTGCTTTATTCGTTGATGATTACAAGGGGAGCTCAGCTAAATTTGAACAACTGCTAGAAATACTAGAGGAATGCAGAAGTACTGGTAAGAGAATTTTAATCTTTTCTCAATTTACGAAGATGCTGTCCATTATTGGTCGTGAGTTAAATCGTCAAGCGATTCCATACTTTTATTTAGACGGAAATACACCTTCGCAAGAACGAGTAGAGCTATGTAATCGATTTAACGAAGGAGAAGGGGATCTATTTCTCATTTCATTAAAAGCTGGTGGTACGGGTCTTAACTTAACGGGTGCCGATACGGTTATTTTATACGATTTATGGTGGAATCCAGCTGTTGAACAACAAGCGGCAGATCGGGCATATCGAATGGGACAAAAAAATACAGTACAAGTTATTAAATTAGTAGCACACGGAACAATTGAGGAAAAAATGCATGAACTGCAAGAGAGTAAGAAAAATTTAATTGCTGAAGTGATTGAGCCGGGAGAAGAGAAATTATCATCCATCACGGAGGAAGAAATTCGAGATATTTTAATGATTTAATATAAAAAGCTATGCCTTCAAACGTATGAGGGCATAGCTTTTTTGTTGTAATAATTATATTTTGTTTTGTACAAAGTAAAGAAATCAAATGTTATTTAGATTATTTCTTTGTACCTTTACTTTTGTATGGCTTTGCAGCTTGCTTTTTCTTTGCGCTTGATTGCCAACGGTTCCACCCTTTACTTCCTGTACCTTGTCCTACACCTTTTTTCGGTTTTGCTTTCGTTTTACTCATATGATCACTCCGTTATATAAAAATCTAATTTGATAATAGTCAATGATTTAGAAAATACTCTTTATAAATGACTATATTTGCTTTAAGTAAAAAAACTGCTTGAATGCTATAGTATATCATGAATTTGTAAGTAAACTGAAAGGAATTACAAAGAAAATGAAAATAATACGAAATACTGCGGATTCTATATTTCGAACAATTACATTAATTGTTGTATATACGTTAGTTTCAGTTAGTGAGACAGTGTTTGGAATGTCTAGGCAAAAGAAATAAAGAAGTTATATTGGAAACAATCAATAAAGCCATAAAATAAAGAATTGAAAAATATTTTAAAACTTTTTGTTGACTTTCTTTGTTTTTTGTATAGAATAATTATTAATAAAATGTTTCAGAGATGTGACAACAAAACGACTATGAAAGGACGAGTAGTAGTAGGACGTAGTCTAAGCGAGTCAGGGGTGGTGTGAGCCTGATACGAAGCCTATTATGAAGAACCTCCTGGAGTTGCTAACCGAAACCCTTTATAGGAAAGTAGACTTAGCCGGGAACTTCGCCGTTACAAGAAGAACAGTATCGAGATATTTCATCTCCGTATTGTATAAGTGAGCAACCTCTGTTGCTAATTTGGGTGGTACCGCGGAACCAAAGCCTTTCGTCCCAGTTTTTTGGGAAAGAAGGGCTTTTTTTGTTGGCTTCTTTTCACAACATCCAAACATTTTAGGAGGAAACCACCATGTATCAATCATTAATGACAGTAAGAGAGACTCAAATCGCAATTAAGGAAGTTAAAACATTTTTCGAGGATCAATTAGCAAAACGCCTTGAACTATTCCGCGTATCTGCACCATTATTCGTAACGAAAAAATCAGGATTAAACGATCACTTAAACGGTGTAGAACGTCCAATTGAATTTGATATGTTACATTCAGGAGAAGAATTAGAAATTGTTCATTCACTAGCGAAGTGGAAAAGATTCGCATTACATGAATACGGATATGAAGCTGGTGAAGGTTTATATACAAACATGAACGCAATCCGTCGTGATGAAGAACTTGATGCAACACATTCCATTTACGTTGATCAATGGGATTGGGAAAAAATCGTTCAAAAAGAATGGCGTACTGTAGATTACTTACAACAAACAGTACAAACAATTTATGGAATATTCAAAGATTTAGAAGGTCACTTATTTGAAAAATATCCGTTCCTTGGAAAGTATTTACCAGAAGAAATCGTGTTCGTTACTTCTCAAGAACTAGAAGATAAATATCCAGAATTAACACCGAAAGATCGTGAACATGCAATTGCGAAAGAACACGGTGCAGTTTTCATTATCGGAATTGGTGATGCACTTCGTTCAGGTGAAAAGCATGACGGACGCGCAGCTGATTATGATGATTGGAAATTAAACGGTGATATTCTATTCTGGCACCCAGTACTACAAGCTTCGTTCGAATTATCATCAATGGGAATTCGTGTTGATAGTAAATCACTTGATGAGCAGTTAACGAAAACTGGTGATGACTTTAAACGTGAGTATGATTTCCATAAAGGTATATTAGAAGATGTACTACCATTAACAATTGGTGGTGGTATTGGACAATCAAGAATGTGCATGTACTTCTTACGTAAAGCACATATCGGTGAAGTGCAATCTTCTGTATGGCCTGATGATTTACGTGAAGCTTGCAAGAAAGAAAACATTCATCTGTTTTAATTAATATAAATGTGAGGGAGAGTAGCTTGAAAATAGAGTTACTCTCCCTTTTTTATTGTGTAAACTAGTGGTTTGCAGTGGGTGTTACTAATGGTTTCTTTCTTTTTTATCTCCTTTTATGTAATAATTTGTTAAAGGAGGGGACGTTATGAGCTTAGGAGAACAGTTAAAAAAACTACGAGAGTCAAAGGGATTTTCACAAGAGGATGTTACGATAGATGAGTTAATAAAAGGGAATCAAAGCTTTAAAGAGAAAATACATATTGATGAAGAAGATGAGGGTTTTGAGAAAGGGAATGAATTTGGTTTTTATATTGGATGTAGTTTGCTAATTTTAAGTGCTTTCATTGATTATGAAGGAGTTCAAGAGATTTTATTAGGAGTTTCCCTATTCATGATGGTATTTTACTCGGATGTGAAGAAAGTTATTTTGAATGAATATAGATCGTTTTTTCATGGAAAAGAGCGGTAAAATATAAAATGAGAAGGGTCAGTTATATTTCCTAGGAAAGGATATAACGAATAATAAAATCATTTTATATTGATTTTAGGATATTGATAATATGTTAAAGAACGATTTGGATAGAGTCTTGAAATCTATATGTAAAATGATAATATATTTTTAAAAGCTCAAACAAGTATAACCACGTTCTAAAGTTAGGACGTGGTTAATAATATAGTGGTTTAATTTATAATACATCACTTACTTGTTACCGAGTTCTTCCGCTAAACCGATTAAAATGCCTTCGGTTCCCCGAATGTAACAGACACGATACGAGTTCTCGTACTGAACTACTTCGCCAACGAGCTGAGCACCATGTTTAGTAAGTCTGGATACCATTTCGTCAATGTCTTCAACGGTGAACATGACGCGTAAATAACCGAGGGCGTTTACAGGAGCTGTCCGGTGATCTGCTATAGTAGGCGGGGTGAGAAATCGCGAAAGTTCAATTCGACTATGGCCATCTGGCGTAACCATCATAGCAATCTCTACGCACTGAGAACCGAGTCCTGTTACACGACCAGCCCATTCACCTTCGACAGTTGCTCTACCTTCGAGTTTCAAACCAATCTCCTCGAAGAAAGAGATTGCATTATCAAGGGATTCTACAACGATGCTAACATTGTCCATTCTTAGTAATCTGTTGTTTGCCATAGTCTTTATCTCCTTATATGTATAAATTTATTATATAATTATCCTCATAATTATACTAAAATCTCTTCTAAACAAAAAACACCTTGTCACAGTGTAGGAAAATGTGACAAGGTGTTTTCGGGTATAAGTATATAATATCTTGTTAACGAACAACACTTCAAAAATCTTCTGCTATTGAGGTACGCATGAACTTTATTTCGTAAATGTTATTATGTTCAAGTAGTTTTAAAAATTTGATACTGTAGTTGTTATTCGATAGAACAATTTTGACTTTCTCGCAAAACATTCCTATTCTATTTTTATTTATATAGGAAGGAACTAGATTCATATAATTTGTTTTAAGTTTTACGAGTGGAAATTAACTCATCTGCACTAAAGGCTCAATTTTCGCCATAAATGATTGGTGCAGCGCCTCGACACCTGTTACTAAGTGAAGGCGATCAATAACGACAGACACTTTAATTTCTGATGTACTTACCATTTTAATATGAATATCTTCTTCTTTTAAAGTAGTGAACATATTCGCAGCAACACCAGGATTAGAGACCATACCAGATCCTACAATTGATACT
Source organism: Bacillus basilensis (assembly GCF_050630465.1). Taxonomy (NCBI): domain Bacteria; kingdom Bacillati; phylum Bacillota; class Bacilli; order Caryophanales; family Bacillaceae; genus Bacillus; species Bacillus basilensis. Next base: position 11,666 of record NZ_JBNTQO010000009.1, read on the forward strand.
TTTGCTAAATGATTTTCATATTCTACTGATTCATAGTGAAGTGCCTCTTTGTTTTGTTCCAATACTTCTAAAGTCTCTCTTAAATCATTAGAGTGGATGGAGAAGGAGAGATGAACAGTTCCTTCATTTGTAATACTTTGAATGATGATATCTACATTAATATGTGCCGCTGCTAATGTAGAGAAAACAGTTGAAAGCGAGCCTTGTTCCAATCCTTTCACTGTGATACGTGTAATATTATCTTCAAATGCAATACCTTTAACGATTGATTGTTGTTCCATGTTACATTCTCCTTTTACAATTGTTCCATTTTCTTGTTCCATACTTGAGCGAACTTCTAAAATGACATTATGATTTTTAGCAAACTCAACAGCACGCGGGTGTAATACACCAGCACCGAGGTTTGCAAGTTCTAACATTTCGTCATAAGAAATTTCATCTAATTTATAAGCATCTTTTACAACTCGTGGATCCGTCGTATATACGCCGGTCACATCTGTGTAAATATCACATTTTTTTGCGTTCAGTGCAGCAGCTAATGCAACAGCAGTTGTATCAGAACCACCTCGTCCAAGCGTTGTAATTTCAAAATCTTCACTGACTCCTTGGAAACCAGCTACAATAACAATCGTGCCTTTAGTAAGATAAGACTGAATTCGATCCGTATTAATTTCAGTAATCCGTGCACTACTATGTACAGATTCTGTCGTAATACCAGCTTGCCATCCTGTTAATGAAATCGCGTTATAACCTTTTGCTTGTAATGCCATCGTTAATAATGAAATAGTCACTTGCTCTCCTGTTGATAGAAGCATATCCATTTCGCGTTTACTCGGATTTTCTGTAATAGCGTTAGCAAGTGCTACAAGTTCATCTGTACTTTTTCCCATTGCCGAAACGACAGTGACGATACTATGTCCTCGTTCATATTCTTCAATAATTAAATTTGCTACATGTTGAATGCGCTCAACGCTTCCGACAGAAGTGCCACCAAATTTTTGTACAATCATTTCCATTACGAATTCCTTCTTTCATCCATTTTTAAGAATAGATTAGGACATATATAAATCCCAATATTCCTGTAGTTACCAGAGAAAAACAAAAAACACCATCTCAAATAAGTGAGGATGGTGCTGTTACAGGAAAAGGGAAACAGAAAACGGAGCTAATAAAAAAACCGCCAAAAAAGGAATACCATAAAAATGATAGCTCTTTTTTGTAGATAGCTCTTCATACGTACACGTCTGTACATATGACAGTTCTGTTTCTATTCGAAAACAGCCCCAATCGATATATGCAGAGAAATGTATCGATTTCGGCAATACTTCCTTTCATCTAATTTCCTAGACATCTCTGTGTCTCCATTAGAATACTCATAAGTATCGCAACCTCTATCTCACGTTTTAGGCGAGAGTGTTTGATTTATGAAGTTGTTGGTAACATTTGTTTTATAATAATTTAAATTTTTCGTGGAATCAAGTGTTTTATATATATTTTAAAAATTCTTTCTATTACTGAGAAAGTTTGTGAAAAATGTAGCAAAATAAATTTATTACATGTACATTAACATTATAGTCCATTGGAGGTGGAAGAATGCAGAGGAAAAAGCCTATTTATGTTTCGGCAGAAATGAAAACAACAATGGAGAAATTATGGGAGTATACGCAAGAACCAGATTTACATACAGAATGGGATGCTCGCTTTACTGAAATTTCATATTTAGAGAAAAAAGAAGGAGAACCACAGAAGTTTTTATATAAAACAAAAATCGGATTTGGACTTGAAATAGCTGGGGAAGGGGAATCGATAGGTGAAATAAGAAAAGAAACAGGTGAAAGAATTTCTTCTTTAAAATTTTGGACAGACAATCAATTATCACTTATACAAATTGGACGTGGTTATTGGAAGTATACACCGCGTAAAAAATACATTCATTTTGAGACGCAATATGATTATGATACTAGGTATGGTCGTCTAGGGAATGTAATAGATTCATGTATTTTTCGACCGTTATTAGGCTGGGCGACTGCTTGGAGTTTTGATGCTTTAAAAATATGGTTAGAAAAAGGACTGCATCCTAGGTTGCTAATGAGAAGAACGATGACATATTGGATCGTATGTTTTTTATTTGCATTTGTATGGATGTATCAAGGAATAGTGCCGAAACTAGTGTTTACTCATTCAGAAGAAGTAAAAATGCTCTCTGTGATGATTGGTTCAACTTCACATAGTATTTTTGTACTTAAAATAATTGGAATACTAGAAATTATTTTTGGTATCATATGGCTGTTACCATTTCCAAAACGAAAAGTATTTATAGTACATATTTTTATGTTAATAGCCTTAACGCTAGTGGCAGGCTTTACGAATATCGCAAGCTTTACAGAGCCGTTTAATCCAATTACATTAAACGTTCTACTAATGGGGTTATCGATTGTCGGTTATATAAATAGTTTTGATTTACCAAGTGCAAAAAATTGCAAGAGGAAGAGAAAGGGATAGTGTATGGCTAATATTTATGAAAAACTATTAGGAGATTCTTATAAAAAACTTCATCCGAAATTACAGAAACGCTATGAGATTACAGAAGAAAATAGCTTTACTGGAGAAGGAAAGATGGATGAAATTTACGGTGGTTCTTTTTTCGTAAAATTAATATTAAAAATTGCATCGAAGTTTCGAATGTTTTTCTCTGAGAGAGGTAAGGAAGTGCCATTTACAATACATAATACCGCTGAGCGTGATGAACATGGACATGAACTTGTGCGGTGGAATCGTACTTTTTATTTTCATAATAAGAAAAGATATTTTAATGCGGTAATGAAAATTGATGAAAATGAAATTGTAGATTATTTTGGTGAACCACATATACTCGTCTCTACATTAAATTTTCATATTGATGAGTTAGGGGCAATGCATATTTCTTCGAAGAAACAATGGTTTTGTATGTTTGGAAGAAAAATCTCTTTACCGAAACTTTTATATGGGGAGGCAAAAATTGTTGAAAGTTATGATGACGAATTACAATGTTTTCGAATTCATGTTCAAGTAAGAAATCCGTTAATGGGTTCGCTATTTTCATATAAGGGAACATTTGTGGAAAGGAAATAAATGATATGAAAAATATAATAGTCGGGCTTGCTTGTTATATTATTTTTCTAATATGTGAGTGGTCAAATGTAAACCCAGTTGAAGCAATTATTTTATTATCTATTTTGTTATTTATACCGATGTCATTTTGCATTATTGATAAGAAAATAAGAAATGGATCGTATGTACTCTTTTATAAATTTGTATCGATTTTATATCCAATCGCAGCAATTAGTGCAATGCTGGCTTTCGTAACAAATCACTTTTTCTTTGCGCTACTTTGGTTTGTATACACAGGAATTGTTGCGTTATTTGGTATAAATAGATTACTAGAAAGAGGATGTAAACCGTTAGAAGAGACAGCTATCGATAGTGCGTTTATTTATTTGTTTTTAGGTGGTTTCTGGTTTTTTGCTTCTGTAGCAAAGATTTCGATTATGCAGTTTACTTCTGACATTGTTTTACTCACAGCTGCACACTTTCATTATTCGGCGTTTCTATTGCCATTATCAGCTGGTTTAATAGGGCGGAAGAGAGAAAAGAGCAGTAAAGTATATGATGCGATTATGTCTATCATTGTCATTTCACCTATGACAGTTGCGATTGGAATTACATACTCAAGGGTATTTGAGTTTTTTGCAGTGTGCCTATATTTATGTGCGATTTATGGGTATGGGATTTATGTTTGGCGCACGAAATTTAATGCTATCAGCGCAAAAATCCTCCTAGTCATATCGTCTAGTACACTCATGGTAACAATTATGTTTTCACTTATATACTCGTATGGGAATTTGAAACATGTAATGACGATTACAATTGCTCAAATGGTTTGGATTCACGGTGTTGTTAACGGAATTGGAGTAGCATTACCGGCATTTGTCGGCTGGATGATTGAAAAGAGTGCTCCGAATTATAAATACTACGGGAAACCAATGAGCAGGTTAAGAGGAAATGTGAAAATTGGTGAGGTGTTTTTACATAGTAGAAATTTAGTAGAAAGTAAGGAATACACAGGTTTAGTTGATAATATGAAGGATTTTCATAGTGAGGCATTTGACACGGACAAGATTCCTGTAAGTATTATTCGTTTTTATGAAAATACAAAAGAGTATGAGTTACAAGCGCATATTAAATGGACTCGTTGGTTTCGCCCCTTTGCATTTTGTTATGAGAAAATGAGTAAGCGTGTAGGACAAATACATTTAGGAATGGGCGACAAGTGGGAAACGATGCATGGTTCTATCCTAGGGGTAATAGATGAGAAGGATGGAAGAGAGAATGTAAGGGCTTGGCTAAGAAAAAATGAAGCAGGAGAGTCTATTTTTGCAGCTCTTTACTCAAAACATACATATAAGAATGAGACGTATATGAATATCGGATTACCTTTACCATATTCGAATATGACGGGGGTTTTGAAATTATGTAATAGGAGTAATGATTTAATTATTACTAGTAAGCTGAGAAGAAATGGTAAGGGAGATGAGGGGATTTATTTACACACTCGCTACTTTACAATCCGTTTACCGTTAGCAGAGACATTTATTATTAAAGAGGGCGCAAATCAAATATTAGAAGCTAACCATAAAATGTGGATATTCGGAATCAAGTTTTTAGAAATTGATTATGAGATTAAGAGATTAGAGGAGAAGTAAGAAAAACTTGGAGAGATTCCAAGCTTTTTATGTATGGGTAATGGTCATAGCAACTTGTTTATCTAAGTCATTGTCCCAAACACGTTGAATTTCAAACGTACCTTTTTCAAAAAATAATGGAAATCTTTCTTTAAACCAATCTTGCATAGGGAGATTTAGTGCTGTATCGATTGGTACCCATAATAATTCGCCTTCAGGAGGATTCAAAAGGAGTTCACCTTCAACTGAATCTGTCCAATAGTTAAATACCATATATCGAACATTTTCTTTCGGGTTTACGTATTCATCTAATCCCTTAAAAATTAAATTTGAAACAAGTAATCCAGTTTCTTCTTCTACTTCTCGCTTAGCAGCTTGAACGATACTTTCTGGAAAATCCACTTTACCGCCAGGAGCGATGTAACCAGGGAAGCCTAGATGATTGGGGCGCTGTATTAGCAATACGTCGTTATTTCGCTGAATCATACTCATTGTATACATACGGTGTTCTATATCTTTCCAATTCTTGCTCATATGAATCTCTCCTCTTATAAAACCTTATAGTTTTTAACTATAGTTACTTATGACAAAAAATACAATAATAATACAAAATTATACAAATTTCAATTGACTATTACTAATTTTCAGAACTATAATTAGTCTGTTATATAAATACATTGTACTTGAGAGGGGAATATGTTCTATGAAAAATAGAATAATTGCAGCAGGAATAATTGCAGTTAGTATATTATCTTATTCATCTAGTAGTTTCGCACAAACAAAAAAATTTCCAGATGTCCCAGCTAAACATTGGGCAGAAGATTCTATTTACTATTTAGTAGATAAGGGTGCAGTTACGGGTAATGATAAAGGAATGTTTGAGCCAGGAAAAGAAATCACTCGTGCAGAAGCCGCTACAATGATGGCTAAAATCTTAAACTTACCAATCGATACAAATGCTAAACCATCCTACGCTGATTCTCAAAAACATTGGGCTACTCCAATAATCGCAGCAGTAGAAAAAGCTGGTGTTGTTAAAGGTACAGGCAATGGATTTGAGCCAGATGGAAAAATCGACCGCGTTTCAATGGCATCTCTTATTGTAGAAGCTTACAAATTAGAGTCTAAAGTAAACGGTACTCCAGCAACTAAATTCAAAGATTTAGAAACATTAAACTGGGGTAAAGAAAAAGCTAACATCCTAGTTGAATTAGGAATCTCTGTTGGTACTGGTGATAAATGGGAACCTAAAAAAATTCTAACTAAAGCAGAAGCCGCTCAATTTATTAAAAATGCAGATTCCCTTAAAATAGGTAACCCTTTATTAGAAAAGGTAGTTATTATTGATCCTGGTCATGGAGGATTTGATCCAGGGAATCCAGGGCAAGGTGTAGAGGAAAGTAAAATTGTATTTGATACATCTTTAAGATTACAGAAGTTGCTAGAAAAAAATACACCTTTAAGACCTTTGTTAACACGTGAAGAGAACGGAAATCCAGGAAGTAACAAAAATGAATCTCTTGCGAATCGAGTGAAATTTGGTCAAGAGAACAATGCAGATATATTTGTAAGCATTCATGCAAATTCTTCTGAAAATCATAATGGTCATGGAACGGAAACATATTATTATAAAAAATCCAAGCGTGGAGAAGAGACACAGATTGAAAAGGATAGTGAAGTATTAGCGAAGAAAATTCAAACACGAGTAGTAGAAGCACTACATACAAGAGATAGAAATATAAAAGACAATCACTCACTTTATGTAGTAAATAATAATACAGTACCAGCAGTTTTAACAGAGCTTGCTTTTATTGATAATAATATAGATAATGGTAAATTAGCTACTGAATCAGGAAGACAAATTGCTGCTGAGGCAGTTTATGCTGGGATTTTAGATTATTATGAGTGGAAAGGTTTCGATGTTGCAAAATATCGTTTAGCTAAATAACAATGCTGATTGCTAAGCCCATCGTCTACATAGAGGTGGGCTTTTTTGTGAGTTTATGTAATTTTGTATCGGAATAAAAAGATATATCGTATTATGCTGATTATGAATAAAATAATGGTAGATTAGTTTATTTTTATCACGTATACTTTTACTGTTGACTATTTAAGAGTTTGTTAGTTTAATAGGGAAAATTATACGATAAAGGGAGGCAAGTTAACACGGGACAAGCATATACATAACGTGTTAAAAAATTTATGAAAAAAGTTATTTCTAATGTGTTAGCAGTGACAGTCGCACTTCAAGTAGTGATGGCTCCAGCAACTTCGTTTGCATCTACAAAAGAATTTCCAGACGTTCCGAAAAATCATTGGTCATTTGAAGCGATTACTGATTTAACGTCAAAAGGGGTTATTGCAGGGTACGATAATGGTAAATTCGGGTTCGGAGATGTTGTAACTCGTGAGCAAGTAGCAGCATTAATGTATCGCGTATTAAAACCAGAAGCAAAAAGCGATTATAAAAATCCATACTCTGATATTAGCGCAGGAACGACGATGTTCCCAAAAGAAATCTTGGCATTGACAGATATGGGGATTTTCGTAGGTGATGGTAAAGGGACATTTAGGCCGAAAGAGTCGTTAACTCGTGCTGAGATGGCAGTAATTATACAGAATGCTTTTAAGTTTAAAATAAAGGCTCAACATACGTTTAATGATGTACCAAGCACGCATTGGGCAAATGATGCAGTTAGTGCATTAGAATCTAACGGCATTACAGCAGGTAACGGAGCAGGTGCATTTAATCCAACTAGTGTTTTAACACGTGAAGAATATGCACAATTTTTATTTAATGCTATGGCATCGTATATCAATCTAGATATAACGTTACCATCTAATATAACAGCACAAGAGATTGATAATTTTATTGAAAAATGGCATCCTGACAGTCCTCTTATTGGAACTGGAAAAGATTTTATTCAAGCACAAAATGAGTACGGTGTGAGCGCATTATACTTAGCTGCACATGCAATCTTAGAATCTGGATACGGGAAATCAGAAATTGCATATCGTAAACATAATCTATTTGGACTAAAGGCATTTGATTGGGATCCATTTGGCTATGCGAAATATCTACCGTCTTACGGGCATAGTATTTCGTACAATGCTGATTATGTAAGAAAGAACTACTTAGAAGAAGGTGCTAATCATTTCAATGGTTACACGTTACCTGCTATGAATGTTAAGTATGCAACAGATAAAGAATGGGCTGGTAAAATCGCTAATATTATGGAGCGTATTAAACCGTTTAACAAGAAAGATTATCAAAATGTAAAACGATTATCGAAAAACCCTAATACATTAAATGTAAATGCACTAGGTGAAGCGATTCCATATAAAGATTATGCAAAAGGTGCAACAGCTACTATTCAATTAGTAGGTTCTTACTATCAAGTACCATATCCATTTGGCTATACAATTAAGAGTGTACCAAATATTACACAAAATGAAGTTGGAAAATTAGAAAATGGTAAGAAAGTAAATGTATATCGCGAAGATCCAAACGGCTTTGTAGAATTTTCATTTGAAAATACTCAAGAAAAGTATTGGACATTGAAGAAGAACTTAAAAATATAAATAAAAAAGGTGTTTTCACTTATGAAAACACCTTTTTTATTTATATTTAACATGTAATATTTTTAGATTCATTATGAGTTTCTTTTTTTATGTTTTTACCAATCATTAAACCGTTTCATATATAATTAAAAGTATTAAAGATTGAATTTTCTGTTTTAATTTTAGTGTTAACTTAATTTGAAAAGAGGAGAGATATATGCAAGGAGAAATACCAACAGAGAAAAGTTTAAGTTATATCGGTAAATTATTATTACCAGTTAAAGTATCACCACACTTTAAGTTTTTATGGATTGGACAATTACTCTCGACTTTAGGTAGTTCAATAACTATGGTCATACTGCCAATTGTTGTATATTCATTAACTGGTTCAACAGTTGTAATGGGCATGACTATGGCAATGTACATGCTTCCTAATATTCTTGCATTACCGTTTGCTGGATTAGTCGTAGATCGGATTGATCGGGTGAAAGTAATGTTATTTACAGATATCATTCGCTGCATATTAATGCTATTACTTGCAATACTTATATTTATGGATGTTTTAACAATCCCACTTCTATATGTACTCGTAGCATTATATGGGCTTATGGAAGGCATATTTCAGCCAGCGTATGCGGCCGTAAGAGCGAAAGTATTTGTACCGGAAATTCGAAATGCAGCTAATGCATTAACTCAAATGAGTAATCAAGGCATACGACTAATTGGACCGGCCCTTGGAGGCTTGATCGTTTCAGTTGCCTCTGCCGGAATAGGGTTTGGACTGGATGCAGTAACGTATTTGCTATCATTTTTCTGTTTACTATTTTTAAGAGAAATAAAGTTTAAAAAAGTAAAACCTATTGAAAAGAGTAAGATTGTTTACAAACAAGAGTTTATGGAAGGGGTTTTCGTTTTAAAAAGTCATCCGTGGCTATGGATTACAATTTTAGTCTTTTCTTTCATAAATATTTGTTATGCAGGAATTATCGTCGTATTAATTCCATGGCTATTTAATGTTCATCATCATTTTGAAGCATACGTATATGGACTAGGAATCGCATCTTCTGGTGTTGGAGCTGTAATTGCCGCGCTAATATTTGGCGGGAGGGAACGGTGGAGTAAGCGAGGATTACTTGCTTATGGTGGTGTTTTAATAAGTGGTTGCGCACTTCTAATAATGCCGTTTATTGCTTGGGCACCTGTTTTAATTGGATTAATGGCAATTGAAGGGTTCGGTATGATGGTATTTGGACTCATTTGGGAAACAAGTTTACAAGAGCTTGTGCCAGAAGAAGCCTTTGGGAGGGTAGCAAGCCTTGATATGTTAGGATCTTTTGCTTTATTACCATTAGGATATGTAGTTGTTGGCTGGTTAGCAAATGTAATAGGTGGCGAGATAACGATTATAACACTAGCTATTTTAGTACTTGTAACAATTGGAGTAGCATTATGTGTGCCGAGTATTCGAAGATTTGATTGATGATATAAGAGGAGGGGGAACGATTTATATGATTATAGAAGATTTGAAAGATATAGTCGCAAAGGAATTAGACAACCAATATACTTTGCAGGAAAAGATCTTTGAAGCAAAAAATTTCACAGTCTATATTGCTACCCATAGAGAAAATAAGCTAGCATATAACCAACTAGTATTAATAAAACATTTTGTAACGAAAAGCCTTCCGTGCATATTTGGCATAAGAAAATTAGCACCGATGTAACAAAACTGGACATCACAAAAGAAGTGACAGAAGCAATTCAATCTGGTTTTGTAAATGAAGAGTAAGCCCTAATCAAATTAGGGCTTACTCTTCATTAAACACAAATGTTTCTTTCATTTGTTTCCCCTCATTTACCGGATGACCGTTGTAAGAGAAATCCTTTTCTTCCCAAGTGATGACGACTTTGAAATTATGGCTGTTAAAGTCTAATGGGAATACGATGTAGTCAGAGCTTGTCTGGCTTTTAGAAATGTTTATATTAGGTGTGGCAGGTTTAATAGTAGCTTTAGAAGTGGCATTGTTATCAAGTATTTCTACAGATACATTGGATACATCACTCCCAATGTTTTTAACGAGTAAACGATATGTATCATACACGCCTTGTTTTGGCTGCAATGCTTGCTTGTTTGCGTTATGAGATTTGTCAATTTCGATATACCACTGTTTTGACTTTGATTCAATTGGTAGTGATTGAAATGTGTATGCACTAGCTTGTATTGGTAGTGTTAAACAGATTAGTGCAAAGAAAGAAAATATTTTTCGTTTCATTTTTAGAGAGCTCCCATTCTGTAACGGATTTATTTATTATTATCTTCTCTTTATGTGAGTATATACCACATAATGTAAGGTGATATTTATGGCACTCATGAATGTAATTTACATTTTAAATGCAAAAATTTGTTTTAATATTCCGTTGAACACATCTTATATTATAGGTGCAGTTATTATGGTGATATTAACTGCTGTATTCTTTATGAAAGCTGTGTAGAGATTTTTCTACACAGCTTTTTCTGATGGGAAATTTTTCCGATGATATGTTAAAATAACATTATCATACAACAAGGGGGATTTGTTTTATGGAAAATGGACATCTTGCTAAAGTAGATTTGACGAAAAGAATTGAATCGAAATCTAAATACAATAAGAAACTTGAAAAATATCAAAGGCGCTTATTAGCGCTGCAGCAAATTGTAAAAGAAGAAAAAATCGCTGTTATGCTCGTTATGGAAGGCTGGGATGCGGCTGGAAAAGGCGGAGCGATTAAACGAGTGACGGAACACCTTGATCCGCGTGGTTTTCAAGTAAATCCAATTGGAGCACCAGCACCTCATGAAAAACGGTACCATTACTTGCAACGTTTCTGGCGGAAACTTCCTCAGTACGGGCAAATTACTATTTTTGATCGCTCATGGTACGGTCGTGTGTTAGTTGAGCGTGTTGAAGATTTTGCTACAAAGGAAGAGTGGACGAGAGCGTATGATGAGATTAATTACTTTGAAAAACTATTAACAGATGACCATTATATAATCGGGAAGTTTTTCTATCATATTAGTAAAGATGAACAGTTAAAGAGGTTTAAAGATAGAGAGAAAAATCCTTTGAAAAGATGGAAAATTACAGACGAAGACTGGCGTAATCGTGAAAAATGGGACGAGTATGTTGAAGCAATGGAAGAAATGTTTGAAAAAACAAATAAGCCAAATGCGAAATGGCAAATTATCGCGAGTAATGATAAATTATACGCTCGTTTGAGAACATTGAAAGTGATTATTTCATTAATTGAGGATTACCTCTTAGATCATAATATAGAATTACCTTCGTATTATTATGAGATAAAAGAAGGTAAGACAGAAGAGTTTGGAACGAATCAAGATGTAGTTGTAAAATAGTACAAAGTTTGTTTATGAAATATAAAGTAGAAAAACCCTGTAATTTTGAACAATAAAATTACAGGGTTTTTTTATTTAGAAACATTTTACAAATAACAGAATAAGGTATATAATCAATAATCATATTAACAATGTTAATATGATTATTGATTATATACTATGCGGGGGTCTTATTTTGAAAGGAAGAGATGTTGTTTTAGGCTTGTTAATGGGAAAAGAATTGTCTGGTTATGATATTAAAATTGTGTTTGAAGACGTATTTACTCATTTCTTTGATGGAAGTTTTGGGATGATCTATCCAACGTTACGTCAGTTGGAAAAAGAGGGGAAAATAAAAAAAGAAGTTGTTATGCAAGAAGGGAAACCGAATAAGAAAATGTACTTTATTACAGATGCAGGGCGTGAAGAGTTTTATCAATACATGCAAACGCATGTAGAGAAAGATGTTTTACGTTCAGATTTTTTAATGAGGATGTATTTCGGTAATTACAGCGATGATCAGACGATAAAAAAATGGATTAAGGACGAAATTGAAAGGAAAGAAGCATACATTGCGGATCTACGTCTGAAATATGAAAAGTGGAGAGAAGGTATTACTTTTGTTGAGGAAATTTCACTTGATGTAGGAATCGCATCGTATAGTGCTCAAGTAGAGACTTTGAAAAGAAAACTAGAGCAACTAGAAGCAAAAGAACACAATAAAATGGAAGAGTGAAAAAACGTTCATAATAAATAAAGGGGTAGAAGAACATGGAACAATCAAAGGGTATTAAGATTGTCTTTTTAATGTGCTTAGGTATATTTCTTTGTATGATTGATACGACAATTATGAATATAGCTTTACCAGCGATACAAACGAGTGTAAATACTTCATTAGAAAAGATGTCTTGGGTATTAAATGTTTATACAATGACAATAGCTGTACTTGCTATTCCGCTAGGACGGATAGCTGATATTTTTGGGAAAGCAAAGATGTATATTCTTGGTTTGATAATTTTTGGTGGTGGATCAGTACTTTGTGCTTTTGCTAATACGGGCGATTTTCTTATCTTATCTCGCTTTATACAAAGTGTAGGTGCAGCGATTTTATTTCCAACTAGTATGGTAATTGGTGTATCAGCTATGCCATTAGCAAAGAGGCATGTTGCACTTGCGATTTTAGGAGTAACACAAGGACTATCAGCTGCGATGGGACCAGTAATAGGTGGAATTATTACACAAAATTTCGGTTGGAGATGGGTGTTCTTCGTAAATGTTCCAATTTGTATTCTTGGAATCATTTTATGCTGCATTATGCTACAAATAAAAAATGAAGAACGTATTATCTCAAAAATAGATTGGGTAGGACTACTATTAAGTAGCTTAGCAATTTTTTCTTTTACTCTCATATTAGTAAAAGGAAATACATGGGGATGGCAAAGTAATATAGCTTTGTCTTGTTATGCAATTAGCACTATTTCTCTTATTCTATTTGTTCTAGTGGAACGAAAGATTCATAATCCAATGGTGAATTTGAATTTATTTAAAAATCGAATGTTTGTTGGAGCATCTATCGTTGTAATATTAAGTAATTTATTTTTAATTGGAGTAACTGTATTACTTCCAACGTTCTTGACGAAAATACAAGGTCGAACGGAAATTGAAGCAGCTTTTTTAGTGACACCTATTTCAGCAATGATATTTTTGGTCTCACCAGTTGCAGCAACATTAATTAAAAAGCTTGGCAAAGTAACTATTATTATGTCAGGATTTCTTGTTATGGGTCTATCCTACTATTGGTTGCAAATGATTGATGTTAATTCAACAAATATAGAAATTATTATTCCATGTATGATATTAGGGATTGGATATGGTTTGGTAGTGGGACCAATTACAGTTTTAAGTGCATCTTCGTTTGAAGGGGAATTATTAACTGCTTCTCAAAGTGTTATATCAATGTTGCGGCAAGTAGGTATTGTTTTAGCGATCGCAATATTTGTATCTAACTTAACTCACAACTTAACTGTAAATAAAGAGAATGTATATCGTTATGCAGAAGAAAAAGTTCGTAATATTCATGTGAGTAGTGCCGAGCAAGCGGAGATATTACAAGTAACAAAAGAAAAAATAGAGAATCAAAGTATAGATAAAAATGTAGAAAAGCATCAAAATGAAACATTTGTAGGATTAAATAAAGAGAAAAAAGACGAATTAATTCACCAAAAGGTGGATGAAGTATTAAGAGAAGTTCCAGTAGAATATAGAGATGTAAAAAGAGAAGAAGTTATGAGTCAAGTAACAAATGAAGTTGAACAACAAGAAGAAAGTATAAAGAAAGAAGTACTCGCATTTTCGAATGATGTGAATCATTATGCTAAGAATCAGATGGCTATGAGTTTTACAGATTTATATAAAGTGAGTGTGCCAATTATTTTAGTTTTTGCTTTAGTGAGTTTGTTATTTTGGGAAGGAAAGACTTTGAGTAAAAAGAGAGGGGAAAGAGTTGTAGAGGGAGTCTAAGGGAATTAATCTAAAGGTGAGTTATATTCAAATGATGGAATGCAAGCTGTGATAAAATTAGTATAATTATTTTGGGAACCCCTCGGTAATGGGAAAAACATAAACCGTGGGGTTCTTTACATGTATAAATAAATTTCAGCATTTTAAATTTGGGGATTTTGTTGTTCTATAGTACATTAACAAGAGGTATTAGTCTTATAGAGAGGGTGAGGAAATGATAGATACGGCAGGTGCTTCAATAAGTAATCGTATGTATACAGAAGAAGAGCAACAAAAATTATACAAAAGAACATTAATAATCGTAAGCATTTCACAAATGTTCGGCGGAGCAGGATTAGCTGCTGGAATTACAGTAGGTGCACTTCTTGCGCAGCAAATGCTTGGGACAGATGCATTTGCAGGTTTACCTGCTGCTATGTTTACGATGGGATCGGCGGTAGCGGCTTTCTTTGTCGGGAAGTTATCACAAAAACATGGTCGCCGCATAGGGCTTGCAGCTGGTTTTATAGTAGGCGGGCTAGGGGCTATTGGAGTTGTGGGGGCAGCTTTAACAAATAGCATTATTCTTTTATTAGTTTCTTTACTTATATATGGCGCGGGTACAGCTACGAATTTACAAGCGCGTTATGCTGGAACGGATTTAGCGAATAAGAAACAAAGAGCAACTGCTATTAGTATTACGATGGTAATGACGACTTTTGGTGCAGTCGCAGGTCCGAATTTAGTAGGTGTAATGGGAAGGTTTGCTCATTCAATTGGAATTCCTGAACTTGCTGGTCCGTTCATATTATCAGCAGCGGCATTTATACTGGCTGGTCTTGTCTTATTTGTTATGCTTCGTCCAGATCCGTTACTTGTTGCTAATATGATAGAAACATATAAACAAGAGCATACATATAAGGGGCAACCAGTAACAGAAGAAGCGACAGAAAATAAACAAGGCATTACTGTTGGAGCTATCGTAATGATACTTACGCAAATCGTGATGGTTGCGATTATGACGATGACGCCAGTTCATATGGGACATCACGGTCATGCTTTAAGTGCAGTAGGACTTGTGATTGGTTTTCATGTAGGTGCAATGTATCTTCCATCTCTCATTACGGGAATGTTAATTGATAAAATTGGCAGAACTACAATGAGTATAGCTGGTGGAGTAATTTTACTAGTGGCAGGTGTCATAGCTGCGATAGCGCCGAGTGATTCTTTAATACTATTAATTGTTGCTTTGTCTTTACTTGGATTAGGATGGAACCTCGGTTTAATAAGTGGTACTGCTCAAATTGTTGATGCAACTATCCCTTCCACACGTGCAAAAACACAAGGAAAGATCGATGTGTTTATTGCGCTAGCTGGAGCTTCAGGCGGAGCGATGTCAGGAATGGTAGTGGCGAATTCGAGTTATGCGGCATTGTCATTAGCGGGAGGAGTGTTAGCTTTCATGCTCATTCCTGTAGTGATATGGTCTCGAAAAGAAGTAAGAAATTAAAGAGAGGTTCTAGTTACTGACTAGAACCTCTTTTTTATACGTTTAGCTTAAATCCCACTCTACAATAAGCCCTAAATGCGTAAGACCACCGCCAAACCCGTATAGTAAAAGTATGTCTCCGTTATTTAATTTTTCTGCTTTTCTAGCTAAATCTAAAGCGAGTGGAATGGAAGCTGAAGAGGTATTCCCCATGTATTTTACACTCGTTAAAGTTTTTGAAATTGGAATTTCGGTTTTCTCACAAATAGATTCAATCATTCGTAAGTTTACACTGTGTGGTACGAACCAGTCTATATTATCTATTTGCATATTTGCGGTATGTAATAGTTCTTTTATACCTGCTGGTACTGTGCGTGTTGCCCATTTATATACTTCTCTCCCGTTTTGAACGATTTTTTCATTTGTTTGCAGTGGCGTGCCATTCATAGTAGTAGATAAGTTTGTTCGGTATAGATGAATTCCGCCGTCACCATTTGTTCCCATATGAGCAGCGATAAAGCTTGGTTTGTTTTCATCTCTTTCTAATAAAATGGCTCCAGCACCATCACCGAATAAAATACATGTCGTTCTATCGGTGTAATCAGTAACTTTAGATAATGTCTCTGTCGCTACGACAAGTACTCTTTCATGTGATCCAGAAGTGATTAAACTATTAGCTACGTGTAGTCCATATGTGAAACCAGCGCAAGTGGCATTTAAATCAAATGCCATTGTATGGGGTATGTTGAAATGTTGTTGTATTTGACATGCAACACTAGGAAAAACATAGTCAGCAGTTGTTGTAGCGACGATGATACAGTCGATATCTACTAAGTTCTTTTTAAATGTTGTACATAAATTTTCAATTGCTTTAATGGCTAAGTGTGAGGAGTATTCGTCTTCGCTAGCAATCCTTCTTTCTTTCATTCCTGTTCTTTGTACAATCCATTCATCATTCGTATGAACCATCTTTTCTAAATCGTTATTAGACAATATTTGATCTGGAACATGAGTACCAATTGCAGTAATACGGGATTTAGAATGCATAGGAACAGCTCCTAACTTTTATTTTTATAACCTGATATTAATACCAGGTTATAAAAATGTCAATAAAGACTTTTGTTGTATTGAAACGATAATGCTTAACTTACAATGAAGGAATTTGGTGAGTGTTGTAAAAATAATATACGAGAAGTTTCAAAATTGATAATGAAGAGAGTTGAGCTCCTTGAATAGAATTTTACATATGTTTCCTGTTGTCATTATTTGTAGCTTTATTCTTATTATTTTTCCAGAGAAATCTTATGCTTGTGATTGTATTAACGTATCGGCAGAAGATGCCTTTAAAAAAAACGATGTAGTGTTTGAGGGGAAGGTAATTGAGGTTGGAAGGAAAGAAGGGATTGGGATTGAAGTATTATTTGAAGTGAAGAAAATATGGAAAGGGACAACTTCTTCGCAAATTATCGTATATACAAATGGTGGTGATTGTGTGTTTCACTTTGTAGAGGGAGGAGAGTACTTAGTGTTTTCTTCTCAAAGAGGATCAGAAAAACAATTACACACACATAGTTGTAGTAGAACGAAGAGATTGGATGAGGCAGGGGTGGACAAAGTGGCTTTAAGTCAAATTGCAAAAGAATTTGCTCCGACGAAGAAAATGGATTTAAAAGGAGAAATGGTGAGTGGTTTCAGTTGGTAGCAAGTTGCTATCATTTCCATAGGTCTGTTATTGATTATTGCTGTTGTTATTTTATTGTGAGAAAAATGCGCAAAAAATGACGATTAAAGTAAATATATAAAGAATTTCTTTCTGTTTCTATAGGTGGTTTAATCTTGTGAAAGCGAATTACTTATGCTACACTTTATGTAACTTAAAATGAACGGAGGGGCTTCCTTTGATCTTAATCAGATTACGTCTCAATACTTTGTGCCAATAATTGAATAGCGCTCAAAGGCTCTGTCTGTGTGCAGAGTGAACGGGATTGGTCTGCCTATTTTAAAGGAACCCTTTATTAAGCTTATATGTGAAAAAGAGGGAGGGACGAATACGCCCTCTTTTTGTTTTGCCTTTATAAATAGAATGGGATCGTATAGGTGAACACTTATTGTGGATATGTATATGATCTTGGGACTTTTTGACTATGAGATAGGATGAAAGCACAGCTTTCTTCTATTTCTTTGGTGAACCCTTATCCGTTTACGAAAACACAGGCAGCGACCTGTGTTTTTTATTTTACGTAATCGAAATGGAGGAATAAATATATGGAAGAATTATTACAAAGAGCAGTTTTAGTTGGAGTAAATTTAGGTAATGAAGATGATTTTGCATATTCGATGGAAGAGCTAACAAATCTTGCGGAAGCTTGTGATGTAGAGGTAATTGGACAAGTGACGCAAAATTTACAACGAGTAAATCCATCTCACTATATTGGAAAAGGAAAGATTGAAGAAGTAGCAGCCTACGTAAATGAAGTAGATGCGAATATGGTCATCTTTAATGACGAATTATCTCCTTCACAAATTCGAAATTTAGAAGCGGATTTAGATTGTAAAGTTATTGATCGTACCATTTTAATTTTAGATATTTTTGCGCAACGTGCGAAAACGAAAGAAGCGCAGCTACAAGTAGAAGTAGCTCATCTTCAGTATATGATGCCTCGTTTAATCGGTCTTCGTGAATCGTTAGGAAGACAGAGTGGCGGCGTTGGTACGAAAAATAAAGGTGTCGGTGAAAAAAAGTTAGAGTTAGACCGTCGTAAAATTGAAGAGCAGATTTCAGTATTAAATAAAGACCTAGAAGCACTTGTTGCACAGCGTCAAACGCAGCGAAAGCAACGTAAGAAAAATAAAATTCCTGTTGTAGCATTAGTAGGTTATACGAACGCAGGAAAGTCAACGACGATGAATGCAATGCTTGAAATTTATAATGGTACAGAAGAAAAACAAGTATTTGAAAAAGATATGTTATTCGCGACGTTAGAAACATCGGTGCGAAACATTGATTTACCAGATAACAAATCATTCTTATTAACAGATACAGTTGGGTTTGTAAGTAAATTACCACATCATCTTGTGAAAGCATTCCGTTCAACATTAGAAGAGGTAGCGGAAGCAGACTTACTTATTCATGTTGTAGATTACGCAAATCCAAATTATGAACAGTTAATTGATATTACAAATGAAACGTTAAAGAAAATTGGAGTAGAAAATATTCCAACAATCTATGCTTATAACAAATCAGATATGGTAGATGTTGAAATTCCGAAAGTACAAGAAGACCGAGTTTATTTATCAGCGAAGAAACATGTTGGAATTGAAGAACTTGTAGAAATGATTCGCTCACACATCTATAAAGAGTATACGAAGTGTGAAATGTTAATTCCGTATGATCAAGGACAGGTAGTTTCTTATTTCAATAATCATGCACACGTTCTATCGACGAGTTATGAAAACGAAGGTACGAAACTAGAAGTAGAATGTAAGACGAGCGATTACGAAAAGTATAAGCGTTTTTCAATTTAATAAAAAAGGCGATCCTAATATATGTTAGGATCGCCTTTTTCTTATTCTGTAATAGAGGCCCATTTATAAGAATAAATTCCTGCAAATGGACGAACAACAACACCTTTTACGGTTGGACGCTCTAAATATACAAGTCCTGATTGGAAGATTGGAGCGATAGCTGCATCATCTTCAAGTAAGATTTTCTCTGCATCTTGGAACGCTTTCCAACGTGCTGGTAAGTCAGTTACTAAAGTAGAGCTCGTTTTCTCAATTAATTCGTCGTATTGTTTGTTTGAGTAACTCATCTTATTAAACGGTCCGTCTGTGACGAACATATTTAAAAATGTTGTAGGATCAGGAAAATCTGGTCCCCAAGTAGAAAGTGAAATTTCAAAATCACCATTTCCTTCACGATCTAAAAATGCTTTTACTGGAAGGGGTTGTAATGTGATTTTTAGTCCAGGTAAGTTTTTCTCCAGTTCACCTTTTAAAAATTCACTAATTTTTTTATCGTTAGACTCATCAGTTGTTATGATTGAAAGAGAAGCGTTTTGTAAATTTGTTTCTTTTTTCGCAGTGTCCCATAGTGTTTTAGCTTCTTTCACATTTGTTTCTACTTTTACATTACTTGTACTGCGAAAATCTTTATTGTCAGGTCCTTTTACGAATCCTTTCGGAACGAATGCATTTGCAGGTATAGAACCATTGTTTAAAATCGTTGTTGCGATTCCTTGTTTATCAAAAGCAAGCGAAATAGCTTTACGAGCATTTTTGTTTGCTAATAAAGGATTCTTTTGACTAAATCGGAAAAACGTCACAGAAGGACGTTCCATTTTCTTTAAGCTCGGATCTTTTTGATATTTATCAACAAACTCTGAATTGATCGTAATACGGTCTACTTGTTTACTTTCAAATAAATTAACAGCTGTTGAAGTATCTTTTACGATATTTACATTAATTTCATTTAATTTCACATTTTTATTATCCCAGTAGTTCGGGTTTTTCGTCATTTTGTAACTTGTATCATGTTTCCATTCACTTAATTGGAACGGCCCATTATAAACTACATTTGCAGCTTCAAGCCCGTAATTTTTCCCTTGCGCTTCTACTATCTTTTGGTTTTGAGGATAAAATGTTGCAAATCCCATTAAACCTAAAAAGTATGGAACAGGGTGTTCTAACTGTACTTCAAGAGTTTTATTATCAATTGCCTTTACACCAAATGAATCAATTGGTAATTCTTTTTTATTTACTTTTTCTGCGTTTTTAATATCGAACATAATATGTGCGTATTCAGAAGCAGTTTCTGGATTAACGGCACGTTTCCATGCATATTCAAAATCATGAGCAGTTACTGGATCGCCATTTGACCATTTTGAATCGTGTAATGTAAATGTATATGTTTTTCCGTCTTCGCTCAGTTTGTATGATTCAGCTGCTGCAGGAACAGGTTTGTTATCCGGACCAGGCATATATAATCCTTCCATTACGTTGTTTAAAGCAGCGTAAGAGAACCCATCGGTTGCGATAGATGAATCAAGTGTAGAAATTTCCCCGGCTTCTACAATGTTTAATACTTGTTTTGAAGAATCTTTTTTCTTTTCTCTGGTAGTTGTTGCCTCTTGTTTTTGGCCACATGCTGTTAAAAACATAGATAATGTGATTGAGAGTGCAACGATTCCTTTAGTTTTTTTCTTCATAGCTGTCATCCTTCCCTTCATCTCTGCCTTAGTATAAAAGAAAATATAGAAAATTTCTATAAATAAACCCGATAAAACGTATAGAAAAAATATATTATGTAAGAAGTGATATTTCTGGAAAAAGAAATGAAACCAGTATAGAATAGAAATGTTTCAAAAGTCAGAATTTATTACACCTACTGTAATAAATATATATTTTGTACAGGAAGGAGAGATTCATATATGCAGGCAGTTTCGCAAAAAAACACAGTAGAAACACCGACAATATACCGAATACTATTTGCGATTAGTTTCGGTCATTTTTTAAATGATTCGATGCAAGCAGTTGTGCCCGCGTTGTTTCCTATTTTGGAAAAAACGATGAATTTATCCTATATGCAAGTAGGGTGGATTGCGTTTGCGTTAAATATGACATCATCGATTATGCAACCGGTTTTTGGTATGTATTCGGATAAGAAACCGTCACCATTTTTATTACCGCTCGGTATGTTTTCAAGTATGCTTGGGATGATTGGACTCGCGTTTGCACCGAATTTTATTATTGTTATTATTTCTGTTTTATTTATCGGATTGGGTTCCGCAGTCTTTCATCCAGAAGGCGCCCGAGTTGCTTATATGGCAGCCGGTGCAAAACGTGGTTTAGCGCAAGCAATTTATCAAGTGGGAGGAAATACAGGAAACTCCCTAGCTCCAATTTTTACAGCGTTAATTTTTGTCCCGCTCGGCCAAATTGGTTCTTTAGGTTTTACAGCCTTTGCAGCGGTAGGGATTGTATTATTAATTTTCGTATCAAATTGGTATAGGAATGAATTAGCGACTGGCGCTGTGAGAAGAAAAAAGAGGGCTGCGCTTGAGGCGGAAAATGCGATTGTAAGTACACATATTAAATTTGTTATTTTACTTCTTGTTTTCCTTACTTTTGTACGCTCTTGGTATGGTGCTGGTATCGGGAATTTTTATCAATTTTACTTAATTGAGCATTACGGTTTATCTATAAAAAATGCCCAGTATTTCGTATTCGCATTTATGATTGCCGGTGTATTAGGAACTTTCTTTGGTGGACCGTTAGCAGATCGATTTGGAAAGAAAACAATTATTGTATTTTCAATGCTAGGTTCGGCGCCACTTGCACTTTTACTACCTCACGTTTCGCTCGCGTGGGTCGTACCGTTATTTCTATGTATCGGTTTTATTAGTTCAAGTAGTTTTAGTGTAATTGTTGTATATGCGCAAGAACTTGTACCTGGAAAAGTAGGAATGGTATCTGGATTAATTGTAGGGCTTGCGTTTGGACTCGGAGCTTTAGGATCTGTAGTTCTTGGGAAATTGGCTGACATATATAGTCTACAATTCATTATGTTACTATGTAGTTGTCTACCATTAATTGGACTTACTTCTTGGTTACTGCCAAGTGATAAGAAAACGATAGAATAGGGGATGCACTATGAAATTATGTGAAAATGTTACAGAACTAATAGGAAATACGCCTGTCGTCCGATTATCTAAATTTATTCCAGAAGACGCAGCAGATGTGTATGTAAAACTGGAAATGTTTAATCCATCACGCAGTGTGAAAGATCGTGCCGCCTATAATTTACTTCACGTCGCTGAAGAGAATGGTCTCATCAAACCAGGAGATACAATTATTGAACCGACAAGTGGAAATACAGGAATAGGCTTAGCGATGAATGCAGCCGCAAAAGGATATAAAGCGATTTTAATAATGCCAGATAATATGTCAAAAGAGCGTATAAATTTATTAAAAGCATACGGAGCAGAAGTAGTTTTAACACCAGCAGAACAAAGAATGCCAGGAGCAATTGCGAAGGCGTTGGAATTACAAAAGCAGATACCGAATAGTTTTATTCCACAACAATTTGAAAACCCGGCGAATCCAAATATTCACCGTTATACAACTGCACTTGAAATTTATGAACAAATGGATGGAGAGCTTGATGCGTTTGTAGCAACGGCAGGAACTGGTGGAACTATTACAGGGACTGGGGAAACGTTAAAAGAAAAACTATCAAACTTATATATTGCAGTAGTAGAACCGAAAGGATCTCCCGTTTTATCAGGCGGTGTCCCAGGTCCTCATAAACTAGTAGGAACAAGTCCAGGGTTTATCCCAAAAAACTTAAATACCGAAGTGTATAACGAAATTATTCAAATTGCAGACGAAGAGGCTTTAACGACAATGAGAAACTTAGCTAGACAAGAGGGGTTATTAGTTGGGCCGTCTTCTGGAGCTTCTGTTTACGCAGCAATTATGATAGCAAAACGCTTAGGCGCAGGTAAAAAAGTTTTATGTATTGCACCTGATACAGGGGAACGTTATTTGAGTATGGGATTATTTGAATGAAACTGATAGAAACACCTTAATCGTGAAATTGTTACGATTAAGGTGTTTGTTTTAGGTTGTAAAGAGGGGGAGGATGACAATGAAACTATTAAAACCAATACATGAATTTAGTGAACAAATTATAGAATACCGGGATGCATTTTTACATACTGATGAACAACCACACGGCAGTAGTTCTTTACAAAATTATGATTTTCTCGATGAATGGTTTGAAAAAGTGAATAAACAAGAAATAGGAGAAAATTTACTCGCTAATCGAGTACCATCTAGTCAGTTTTTAAGTTTTGAAAAAGGAGAACTTATAGGTTTTGTAAATATTAGACATCGATTAAACGAAGAATTATTGCGGGAAAGTGGTCATATTGGATATAGTGTCCATCCGAATAAACGTCGCCAAGGTTACGCGACAAAACAATTGAAACTCGCAGTAGATGAAGCGCAAAAGTTAGGGTTGCAGAGAGTGTTAATAACTTGCGATAAAGTTAATATCGCATCGGCAAAAACGATTCAAAAGGTTGGCGGTGTGTTAGAAAATGAAGTGGTTTCTTCTTATACAGGTGAAATTGTTCAGCGTTATTGGGTAGAAATATGATTTAGTAGGAATTTGAAAAGGTTATATCGAAATAGATAAATGAAAAAGTAATGATGTATTGCAATTTTAGGGGGAAATGAAGTGGGATTAAAAGAGAAAGCAATAGAAATTTCGGAGATTTATAGGGGAAATCCGAAGGTGGAGGCTATTATTTTAGCGGGTTCAGTAGCTAGAAAGCTAGAAGATGAACATTCAGATATTGAGTTGCATATTTTATGGTCAGCACCACTAGAGGATGAGGATCGAAAAGGGCCTATAAATCATATTGGTGGAACGATTTTATCATATCATCCTTACGAGGAAGAAGAATGGTCAGAAACCTATTTGACGAAAGAAGGAATTAAATTAGAGATTAGTAACTTTTTAACAAAAACAGTAGAGAAAGTTATTTCGGATGTGGTGGATCAATATGATATAAGTTATGAAAAACAATGTATCGTATCATCTGTTCATGATGGTGTTAGTTTGTATGGAGAAGAGAAAGTGAATGAATTAAAAGATAGAGTGATAGCATATCCAGAAAATCTAGCGAAACGGATGATTTCAGAAAATCTTTGGTTAAGCAATCGCTGGCATAATCGAAAGGCTCTTTTAAAACGAAAAGACTGGCTTATGCTTTATGATGTTATTTGTGAAGTGCAAAGGAATGTATTCGGTGTTTTATTTGGTTTGAATAAAATGTATGTACATCATCCAGCATTTAAATGGATGCCTAATAATGTGGAACTAATGACGATTAAACCTGAGAATTTCTATGAGCGTATGGCGGAAACGTTAATAGGGAATCCGGAAAATAGTGTGCAGGAGTTAGAGTTGCTAATAGAAGAAGTGTTGCAACAAGTTCATATATTCGCTCCGGAAGTAAATGTCGATGAGCAAGAAAAATCTATTTTCTATTTTGTTAAATAGAAAATAGAAATAAGGAGGAAGTTATGGGCTTTTTTAATAGGTTTTTCAAAAAAGTTGAAAAAGTAAATGAGCAAGAAGCCACTTTACATGAATTAAATGAAGAATTGTATGTTGAATCTACGGTAGAAGAAGCGACTAGTTATTGGGTATCGCTGGCACAAAATATAATTATCAATGCTGTAAAGGCAGCTGACAATGATGTGGAACGTGCCTTCGTATTACTGAACTTGAAGAAAGGTGAGGCTTCATTTGATATTTTTTATCAAATAAATGGGCAATTGTATTTCTGGGATCAGTTAGAAGATGAGGTGATGAAAAATAGAATTCAGAACGAGTTGTTACCTCAAGCTCCAGAAGTCTCAAATGCAGTAAATCAGCAATTTCGTGAAGCTGACCACCCTATAATCTCGTTCGCACAATTACAGTTTGAATGGGAAACGAAAGCCTGGTTCTCACATATAATTTGGGAAGATAATCTTGCTGCTCGATTACCAAAAACTCGAATTCTAAATGAATGGTTTAATGTAATTGAAAGAGAAACGAAGAATAAACCATTGGATAGTGATACGAAATTTTCTTGGTATCCATCAAGCTCTTAAAAGCTAATAACAAATAGGGGTATTTTATGTTTTCAGATGATTTTTCTTTGGGAATAAGTATCAATAATGTGCAATTTTTTCTCATGCCTTCTTGAATTCTTTATACACTAATCTACTTATTTTCTAAAATAACACTTACATTTTAAATTTTTAAATAGAATATAATACATAAAAATTCAAAATATAAGTTGACACTATTTTTAATGTATGATAAAAATGATAGTAATCAATTCGGAAAATAATATTTGGGCAATGAAAGGGTATAGTAGTGAATATCTCCCTATTTCAGAGAGCTGATGGTTGGTGTGAATCAGTATATAGATTATTCATGAAGTTCGTCCTGGAGCATCTTTCATAAATCTCACATTGTGAGGAAATGAAAGACGGTAGTTTATACCGTTATCAAATAAAGTGGTGAAGATTGTTTCACAACTAGGGTGGTACCGCGATATTTATCGTCCCTACGTATTTACGTAGGGACGTTTTTTATTTAGGTCTTACTTTGGTGTGGCTTCATAACTAGGGTGGTACCGCGATATTTTATCGTCCCTACGTATGTGCGTAGGGACGTTTTTTATTTAGGTCCTAACTTTGGTATATCTTCATAACTAGGGTGGTACCGCGATATTTTTGTCGTCCCTACGTATGTGCGTAGGGGCGTTTTTTTATTATTAGGGAGGAAGTGAACGTATTAGAAAAGAGTATTGATAGAACAATATAAATACTGAACTGAAACAAAGAAAAAGAGACAGAGAGGAGATTAACAAATGAATTCACAGCAATGGACATCAAAATTAGGTTTCGTATTAGCTGCAGCAGGTTCAGCGATTGGCCTAGGAGCGATTTGGAAGTTCCCGTATATGGCCGGAATTGGAGGGGGCGGCGCGTTCTTCCTTATTTTCATCGGTTTCACATTATTAATTGGTTTACCGCTATTATTAGCTGAATTCGTTATCGGAAGAAGTACACAAAAAGAGGCTGTTGATGCGTATAGAGAAATCGCACCAAAAACACTATGGCCATGGTTAGGGAAATTGGGGATTGTAACTTGTTTCATATTACTTTCTTTCTACAGCGTTGTAGGGGGATGGATTTTATTATACTTATGGAATGCAATTACAGGTAGACTATGGGAAGGAAATGGCGCATACGAAGCTACGTTTGGTGAAATCATTTCCAATCCGTATTTAGCAGTTGGATCACAGCTATTATTCATCCTTATTACTATTTTTATCGTAAGTAAAGGTGTACAAAATGGTGTTGAAAAAGTAAATAAATATTTCATGCCAGCACTATTCGTTTTATTCTTTGTATTAATCGTTCGTGCCCTTACGTTAGATGGTGCTGGAGAAGGAGTTCGTTTCTTCTTACAACCTGATTTCTCACATGTAACATCAGAAGTTATTTTATATGCGATGGGTCAATCGTTCTTCTCATTATCAGTCGGAGTAGCAGTAATGGTAACGTATAGTTCATACTTACCGAAGGAAGAAAGCTTACCGCGTTCAGCATTTTCTATCGTAGCTTTAACGCTTGTGATTACATTACTTGCAGGACTTGCAATTTTCCCAGTAGTGTTCGCATTTGGAATGGAACCATCTCAAGGACCGGGGCTATTATTTATCGTACTGCCAGCTATTTTCAGTAAAATGGCATTTGGAAAATTATTCTTCATCGTTTTCTTATTACTATTCTTCTTTGCTACTATTACATCGGCAATTTCGATGTTAGAAATTAGCGTTGCATCTTTAACTGCAAAAGGTAAAGGAAAACGTGAAAAAATGGCTTTAATCGTAGGATTATTAATCTTCGTTGTTGGAGTACCATCAGCATTGTCATTTGGTATATTAAGTGATCTGAAGATTTTCGGAAAGACAGTCTTTGATTTAGCGGATTATGCAGTTAGTAACGTACTAATGCCACTTGGTGTTTTATTAGTTTCCATCTTTGTTCCTTTAAAAATGAAGAAAGATGTATTAATGAAAGAACTTGGTGTAAGTAAAAATAAGGGCTATAAATTATTCGTATTATGGTTATTCTTACTTCGCTTTATCGCACCAATTGCGATTATTATCGTATTCTTAAATGTACTTGGCATTATTTAAAAAGAAAGGTAGCGTATCGTTTTATGATACGCTACCTTTTTATTTTGCTCTTTTTTGTAGTTCGTTTACTGTTACGAACTGATAGCCCTTCTTAGATAAAGAGTCTAAAATACCTTCAATGGTCTGTAAACTTTCATTAGACTCATCATACATAGAGTGCAGTAAAATGATAGAACCTGGTTTTACATTTTTATTAACGTAGTCAATTTTATCTGCCGCAGATTTATAAAAAGTATCAGGCTCAAGATCCCATGTAATCGTTTCGATATTATTTTTATTTAAATAATATGGTAGTCCAATTAATTTTTTTCCATTAGGTGGCCTAAAATCAATTTCGCCTGTAAATCCTGTTTGGCGGATTAATGAATTCGTTTTTTCTATTTCATCTTTAATAAAAGAAGGTGTTTTGAAAACCATTCTATTATGAGAATATGTATGGTTTCCAACTTGGTGCCTAGATTGTACGATAGCTTTTCCTAACGATAGGTTTTTCTCTAATTCATTTCCGATTAAAAAGAAAGTAGCTTTTGCATTGTATTTATCTAGTAGCGGTAATATTTGTTTTACATTGTTAGTAGGACCATCATCAAAAGTTAAAGCAATCACCTTTTCATTTGTTTCTACGCGATTTGTTAAATCTCCAAATAATTGAAAGCTTCTTGCATTCATCAATTTATATGTTCCGAATAATGCTACAGTAATAATGAATATTGTAACGATTGTAATGATTATTTTCTTCTTCATAACGCAACCTCACTATAGTTTTTGATTGGACTAAAAAGTATTATACCAAACTAAGTAATTTCATGCTTTAAAAAAGGATGTGGATGCAAGGGAAAGGAATTTATCATATAATAAAATGCAAAAGGTATATTAGGAGGTGTTTACATGGCGATTATAATTCAATTGCCGGACACTGCAGCGTCTCATGCAAAGCCAAGTATGGAAATGGCGATACTTTGCGTGAGGTAGACAAGTAATATACAATCGCCTAAATGAGCTCGTATCATTTTTTATATTTGGCTTTGCACCTTATTGAAATGAACCATAAAAAATAAGGGGCGAGCAGAAATGAAATACGTAAAAGCTGCGACGGTTTTACCAGAAAGTTTAATTACTGAAATTCAAAAGTATATACAAGGTGAAACCATTTATATTCCAAAACAAGAAACGAAACATTATAAATGGGGTACACGATCTGGAGGAAGAAAACAGTTAGATGAAAGAAACAAAGCTATTAAAGAAGCGTTTAAAAGCGGAATTGCTATTCACCAACTTGCAGAAGAGTATTTTCTTTCCGGAGAAACGATTAAAAAGATTGTGTATTCTAAATAAAAATAAAAGAGTCTAGTTCAAAGATTATTTTGAACTAGACTCTTTTTGCTTTGTGTGTATTGGATATATAGGGTGTGAATGGGCATCATAATAGAAAAAATGAATCGCAATTGTATCGTATAGAAATGTGAATAGGAATAAAAACGTTATATTTCATATTACAGAAAGGTGAACACATATGAATCATCTTGGACAAATAACGATAGAACTTTTTGTTGGTTTTTTTGTTTTATTAATTGCTACTAAAATATTAGGGAAAACACAAATATCGCAGCTAACCCCTTTTGATTTTATTTCTGCCATTGTAATCGGAGAATTAGTTGGAAACACTGTATATGACCCTGAGGTGAGAGTATGGTCTATTTTATATGCTGTTTTTGTATGGGTAATATTAATTTACGCAATAGAAGTGATAACACAAAAATTTAGAAGGACAAGAAAGTTCTTTGAAGGATACCCTTCTATTATCATTCGTAATGGGCATATTGACAGAGAACAATTAAAATCGAATCATTTGGATATTAATCAATTACAACAAATGCTTAGGCAACAGAAAGACATATTTTCAATTCGAGAAGTTGAATATATGATATTAGAACCTAATGGAAACATAAGTGTTCTGAAAAAGAGCAAATATGAATCTCCCACTATAAATGATTTAAGTTTAAAACATAAGCCTGTATACTTACCAATTTCATTAATTAGTGATGGAAAAGTAGTGAAAGATAATTTGAGGGAAGCTGGTTTTGATGAAGGATGGCTTTATAAACAAATAAAGCAAAAAGGGATTACTAAATTTGAGGATGTATTATATGCTGAATGGAAAACAGACGATGGTTTCTTTTGTCAGGAAATACCTCGATAGAACATAGTCAGAGTATGTAATGTTCATTTCTAAGTTATCTTTTACATATCAAAAAGCTGAATCATTGTATACAATAAGACTAGATCAACAATTTGTATGGAGTGATAAAGATGGAAGCTTTTATTAGAAGTGATCAATACAATTTTATAAAGTCACAAGCTTATATTTTAGCAAATGGACATGCAACGGCAAATGATAGAGGTGTAATTCAAGCGTTAAAATCACTTGCGATGGAAAAGATAATACATGTATTTGAGAATTTAACAGATGAACAGAAAGAGTTAATTGATACGGTATTAACAGTTCAAAATAGAGAAGATGCAGAATCATTCTTAATGAAAATAAATCCGTATGTCATCCCGTTTCAGGAAGTTACAGCACAAACATTAAAAAAACTATTTCCTAAAGCGAAAAAGTTAAAACTTCCTGACATGGAAACACTGGATATGAAAGAATTATCTTATTTAAGCTGGATTGATAAAGGATCAAGCAGGAAATTTATTATAGCGAAAAATGATAAAAATAAGTTTGTTGGTCTGCAAGGAACATTTCAAAGTTTAAATAAAAAAAGCATTTGTTCATTATGTCATGGGCATGAAGAAGTAGGAATGTTTTTAGTTGAAATTAAAGGTGATGTACCAGGAACTTTCGTTAGAAAGGGAAACTATATTTGTAAAGATGGTGTAGCTTGCAATCGGAATATGAAATCACTTGATAAATTACAGGATTTTATTGAGAGATTAAAGAAATAAAATGAAAGACCTCTAGTGCTTAAACTGGAGGTTTTATTTTTTGAAGAAGTAATAATAGGCTGCATAATGAAATTTAATAAAAAAATCTAATTAGATATAGTTGCTTATATGCAAGGAGGTAAAACATGACTTACATTTCACCGAAAGAAGAGGTGTTAAAAGTGAAAAGGTGGCCTAAACATACGATAGCAGCGGGGCGTGGTCATACCGTTGCGCTTAAATCGGATGGCACGGTAGTTGCAGTGGGGCGAAATAAAGAAGGAGAATGCAATGTAAGTAGCTGTTGCGGTATTGAAGCCGTCGGAGCGGGAAATGTTCATATGGCGACAAACACAGGAAATGCTCATACAATCGCTCTGAAATGTGATAATACTGTGGAAGCGGTGGGATGGAATAAGCATGATCAATGCGATGTGAACGACTGGCATAATATTGTAGCGGTAGCGGCAGGATGGCGTCGTACCATTGGCCTTAAACCGGATGGCACGGTAGTTGCAGTGGGGCGAAATAAAGAAGGAGAATGCAATGTAAGCAGCTGGCGAGATATTGTGGCTACGGCGGCGGGTGACTGGCATACAGTCGGTCTTAAAGTGGGCGGCACAGTGACGGCGGTGGGGAATAATCGATATGGACAATGTGATGTAAGCAGCTGGCGAGATATTGTAGCGGTAGCGACTGGGTATCTTCATACTGTTGGCCTGAAAGTGGACGGCACAGTGACGGCAGTGGGGAATGGTAAACATAACCAGTGTGACGTAAGTGGCTGGCGAGGTATTGTAGGGATAGCAGCTGGTACGAATCATACAATCGGACTTAAATCAAACGGTACCGTGGTGGCAGTGGGCTGGAATGAGTATGGACAATGTAATGTAAGTGATTGGCGAGATATTGTAGCGATAGCGGCTGGTTGTGCGCATACGGTCGGACTTAAATCAGACGGCACGGTGGTCGCGGTAGGGAATAATGAATTTGGCCAATGCGATGTAGGTAGCTGGCACAACATTCGATTGCCTGGCAAATAGTCAATTTACAATAAATTATTAGTAATATTAAACTATTTTAGGAGTAGTTATGGAATAGGATATGTAGAAAATAATTAAACTTAAATCTGCTGAATAAGAATCTCTTTTGAAAAGGGATTCTTATTATTTTTCGTAAAATAAGGGTCTAAATGGAATTTTTGAACAAACTTTATTTCAAAGTTACAGTAGAACATATAAATAAAGCATAGGAGAGCTGAAGAAATGTTTGAAAAGTTTTTACTTTTTTTACCGGATCTTTCACTTATATGTATCGTTCTCTACATAACATATACAACTTCTCTTAATTTTGGACAGATGTTATTAATTTCAAGTGTAATCGGAATAATAGGTGGCCTTATTATAAGAATATGTAAGGATTTATTTACTTTTATTACGTGGACAATTAAACAAAAGAAGTCTTGACTATGTTTAATTGTTACTAGGAGGGGATGAAGTGAATCAGAAAAAGAGTAGAGTGAAAAACGAGATAATACTTTGGACATTAACAGCTGTTTTTTTTATCATTGTATGGTACTTTTTTCAAAGATAAAAACGCATCGCACTTTGAAAAGAGAGCACGATGCGTTTTTATTATTTTTTTTGCCAATTTTCTTTTATAAAGTCTGCACGGCCAGATTCTTTTTGCTCGATAGCATATTTTTCAGGGTTCTTTTTATAGAAATGTTGATGGTATTCTTCGGCTTCATAAAAAGGTGCAGCCGGGCGAATTTCAGTTACGATTGGATCTTTAAACGTACCGCTTTCAGCAAGAGCTTGTTTTGATTTTTCAGCAAGCTCTTTTTGCGTTTCATTATGATAAAAAATAGCAGTGCGATAAGATGGACCACGGTCAAAAAATTGTCCGCCATCATCAGTTGGATCGATTTGTGGCCAATATAAATCTAGTAATTTTTCATACGGAAAAATAGAAGGATCGAATGTAATTTGTACAACTTCTAAATGCCCAGATGTTCCAGCCTTTACTTGTTCATATGTTGGGTTTTCTACATGACCACCTGAATAGCCAGAAAGTACTTTATGAATACCAGGAAGTTCATCAAATGGTTTTACCATGCACCAAAAGCAACCACCTGCGAAGGTTGCGAGTTCGTATGTTTTTTCGGACATTACTGTAATCCTCCTAAATATATATGTTTTATATAGTATTATACAATTTATTTTATTGCGCAATAAAAAAGATTTGAAAATATATGTTTTTTATAAACAAGATCCACCGCTCACATCAATTAATTGTCCAGTAACCCAGCGGCTGTCTGGAGAAGCAAGAAATGCAACAGTATCGGCAATGTCTTCTACTTCACCTAAGCGATTGAAGGCAGAAATAGTCGTAGCATACTGTTTCATCATTGGATCGTTCAAGAGTTCTGCATTCATATCTGTTTTAATAAATCCAGGAAGTATTGCATTCACTGTAATTCCACGTGCTCCGAGCTGTTTTGCTAGTGTGAAAGTCATTGTATTAATAGCGCCTTTCGTCATACTATATGCAATGAAATCAGGTAAAGAAATACGAGTTGCAGCGGATGAAATATTAATAATTCGGCTATTGTTACGTAAACGAGATAGAGCTTGTTGAATGATAAAAAATGGTGCTTTTGCATTTACTGAAACCATTCTATCAAAAAATTGTTCAGTCGTTTCTTCAATAAAAGCACCAGGACCAATTCCAGCGTTGTTTATTAAAATATCAAATTTAGTACCACCAGCTCTTTTTTGTAATTCGTTATCCAAAGAACTATAAAGGGTCTCTACTCCATGTAAAGATTCAAGATTTGCGCAGATAGAAAAAGCTGATCCACCATTTGATTGAATTTCATAAACAGTTTCTTCAGCATCTTCTTTTCGATTACCATAATGAACAGCAACTAATGCACCTTCGTTTGCTAAACGTTTTGCGATAGCACGTCCAATTCCTCGGCTTGCCCCTGTAACTAATGCTACTTTTCCTTTTAACATAGTTTTCTCATCTCCTCATAAATTTTAAATGTTTTTAAGTTATTTTTCTTTATGTAGTAATGCGAACATACTTAAGTAATATATGAGTATTTGTAAGAAGTTCATTCCGATTTTGTTTTGAGAAAAAAATAAATATACTTCTCTTAAATTGATTAAATTTTATTTTTTTTTAGAAAAACATATTGACAATGAAAAGAACAACGTCCTATAATACGTTTAACAAATAAAAGTGAATTAAGAATTTTCTAACTTTATATGTTGTATATGCAAAGAAGAGGAAAGTAGATGATTATGATCGTTTCAGAGAGCTACTCCTAGGCTGTGAGAGTAGTAACAATCGAATCGTTGAAAATCACCTCGGAGCATCGCTTGCGAAAGGGAAACTGAGTAGAGAGCGGCGGCATCGTCTCCGGTAAAAGGACGGGGGTCTAATTGGACCTACAGAGCTTATATTTCGTGAGAAGTATAAGGAAGCTGAGTGGTAACGCGAAACTCTCGCCTCAGCAATCAAAGCTACTAAATTGTAGTAGTTGATTGCTGAGGCGAGAGTTTTTATTTTAAAAAATAGAATAAGAGAATGCGTAGAAGAGGAGAGTAAATGATATACATTGTTTCAGAGAGCTGCCCCAAGGCTGTGAGGGTGGTAACAATCGAATCATTGAAGATCACCTCGGAGCACTACTTTTGAAAATAGTAAAAAGTAGCGGAGTTGTTTCCGATAGAAAAACAAAAGTCTAATTGGACTTGCAGAGCTTACATTTCGTGAGAAGTGTAAGGAAGCTGAGTGGTACCACGATTCCCTCGTCTCAGCAATGGATTGCTACTAGTATGTATTATGTAATCGATTGTTGAGACGAGTATATTTTTAAGGTTTATATACTGAATATTCTGTTAAAAATACTCATCTCAGCAATCGATATAGAAATTGATTGCAAAAATAGAGAGAAAAAGAGGAGCGATGTGAGATGGGAAACCAGTACATTTATATGAATGGGGAATTTGTAGAAAAAGAAAAGGCAGTTGTTTCAGTATATGATCACGGTTTTTTATACGGAGACGGTGTATTCGAAGGAATTCGTAGTTACGGTGGAAATGTATTTTGTTTAAAAGAACATGTAAAACGATTATATGAATCGGCAAAATCTATTTTACTTACAATCCCACTGACGGTTGAAGAAATGGAAGAAGCGGTTTTACAGACACTTCAAAAAAATGAGTATGCAGATGCCTACATTCGCTTAATTGTTTCAAGAGGAAAAGGGGACTTAGGACTTGATCCGAGAAGTTGTGTGAAACCGAGCGTTATTATCATCGCAGAACAATTAAAATTATTCCCACAGGAATTTTATGATAATGGACTAAGTGTTGTATCTGTTGCATCAAGACGTAATACGCCAGATGCATTAGATCCACGTATTAAGTCAATGAATTACTTAAATAACGTACTTGTAAAAATTGAAGCGGCACAAGCAGGAGTGCTAGAGGCCCTTATGTTAAATCAGCAAGGATATGTTTGTGAAGGATCTGGAGATAATGTTTTCGTTGTGAAAGATGGAAAAGTGCTAACACCTCCTTCATATTTAGGAGCGTTAGAAGGCATTACGAGAAATAGTGTTATTGAGTTATGTGAGCGACTGAGTATTCCGTGTGATGAAAGACCATTCACTCGCCATGACGTTTATGTAGCGGATGAAGTGTTTTTAACAGGAACGGCAGCAGAATTAATTCCAGTTGTAAAGGTTGATTCAAGAGAAATTGGAGATGGGAAACCAGGAAGTGTAACGAAACAATTGACAGAGGAATTTAAAAAGTTAACGAGAGAAAGAGGCGTACGTGTTCCAGGACTGGCGGAAAGCTTAATGTAGATAGGGAGAGGAGTTAATTGAAATGGAACAGCAGTATACAACTTATGAGAAATTTCAGTGTGAAGAAGTGACAGGAGCAGGACACGTTATTCAATGCTTAAAGAAATTAGGCGTAACGACTGTTTTCGGTTATCCGGGCGGAGCTATTTTGCCAGTATATGATGCGTTATACGGAAGTGGATTAAAGCACGTATTAACTCGTCATGAACAAGCTGCCATTCATGCGGCTGAAGGTTATGCAAGAGCTTCTGGAAAGGTCGGGGTAGTATTTGCTACCTCTGGCCCAGGGGCGACGAATTTAGTTACGGGCTTAGCAGATGCTTATATGGATTCGATTCCTTTAGTTGTCATTACAGGGCAAGTTGCAACACCACTCATCGGAAAAGACGGGTTTCAAGAAGCTGATGTTGTCGGAATTACAGTACCTGTTACGAAGCATAATTACCAAGTTCGTGAGGTGAATCAGTTATCACGTATTGTACAAGAAGCTTTTTACATCGCTGAAAGTGGGCGACCGGGACCTGTATTAATTGATGTTCCAAAAGATGTTCAAAATGAAAAAGTAACAAGTTTTTATAATGAAGTAATTGAGATTCCAGGGTACAAACTAGAGCCTATGCCAGACAGTATGAAGCTTAGAGAGATAGCTAAAGAAATTTCAATAGCGAAACGCCCACTTCTTTATATTGGAGGAGGTGTCATTCATTCAGGTGGATCTGATGAACTTATCAAATTTGCGAGGAAGAATCGTATTCCAGTCGTGTCAACTTTAATGGGACTGGGTGCATATCCGCCGGGAAATCCATTATTTTTAGGAATGCTCGGTATGCATGGAACGTACGCTGCAAACATGGCAGTAACAGAATGCGATTTACTACTTGCTTTAGGTGTTCGCTTCGATGATCGTGTAACAGGAAAATTAGAACTCTTTTCTCCGCATTCGAAAAAGGTACATATTGATATAGATCCTTCAGAGTTTCATAAAAATATAACGGTAGATTATCCGATTATTGGAGATGTAAAAAAAGCGTTACACATGCTGTTACATATGCCAATTTATACACAAACACATGAATGGCTTACGAAAATTGAGGAGTGGAAAGCGGAATACCCTCTTTCCTATATTCAAAAAGAAGGTGAGTTAAAACCACAGCATGTTATTAACTTAGTGAGTGAATTAACAAATGGTGAAGCGGTTGTCACCACCGAGGTAGGACAGCATCAAATGTGGGCTGCTCACTTCTATAAAGCGAGAAAACCTCGGACTTTTCTTACATCTGGCGGGCTAGGAACGATGGGATTTGGTTTCCCGGCAGCTATTGGTGCTCAGCTTGCGAAAGAAGAAGAACTCGTCATTTGTATTGCAGGCGATGCCTCTTTTCAAATGAACATTCAAGAACTACAAACAATTGCTGAAAATAACATCCCTGTAAAAGTATTTATTATAAACAACAAATTTTTAGGGATGGTAAGGCAGTGGCAAGAAATGTTTTATGAAAATCGTTTATCAGAATCAAAGATTGGATCGCCAGATTTTGTGAAAGTGGCAGAAGCTTATGGAGTGAAGGGATTAAGGGCGACAAATGCAACAGAGGCGAAACAAGTGATGTTAGAAGCATTTGCTCATGAAGGTCCTGTCGTAGTTGATTTTTGTGTAGAAGAAGGTGAAAACGTATTTCCGATGGTTCCGCCAAACAAAGGGAATAACGAAATGATTATGAAGAGGTGGGAAGAATGAGTCATACTTTTTCACTCGTTATTCATAACCAGCCAAGCGTCTTATTACGTATAAGTGGAATTTTTGCTCGGCGTGGGTATTATATTTCTTCTTTACATTTAAACGAAAAAGATACTAGTGGTGTTTCTGAAATGAAACTCACAGCAGTTTGTACTGAAAATGAAGCGACATTACTTGTTAGTCAACTGAAAAAGTTAATTGATGTACTGCAAGTAAATAAATTATAAGGAGTGTATGGAAAATGAAAACGTATTATGAGAAAGATGCAAATGTAGAGTTATTACAAGGGAAAACAGTTGCGGTAATTGGTTATGGATCTCAAGGTCATGCGCAGGCGCAAAATTTACGCGATTCTGGTGTGGAAGTAGTAGTTGGTGTTAGGCAGGGTAAGTCTTTTGAAGTAGCAAAAGCAGATGGATTTGAAGTAATGTCTGTTTCAGAAGCAGTTCGAACCGCACAAGTTGTACAAATGTTATTGCCAGATGAACAGCAAGCACATGTGTATAAAGCAGAAGTAGAAGAGAATCTCTATGAAGGGAAAATGTTACTTTTCTCACATGGATTTAATATTCATTTCGGACAAATTAATCCCCCAAGTTACGTAGATGTAGCAATGGTCGCGCCAAAAAGTCCAGGTCATCTCGTTCGTCGTGTATTCCAAGAAGGGAATGGTGTTCCGGCATTAGTCGCAGTACATCAAGATGCAACAGGCACAGCATTAAATGTAGCACTAGCGTATGCAAAAGGTGTAGGGTGTACACGTGCAGGTGTAATTGAAACGACATTCCAAGAAGAAACGGAGACGGATTTATTCGGTGAGCAAGCGGTACTTTGTGGCGGGGTAACTGCACTTGTGAAAGCTGGTTTTGAAACGTTAACGGAAGGCGGGTATCGTCCTGAAATTGCATACTTTGAATGTTTGCATGAATTAAAATTAATTGTTGATTTAATGTACGAAGGTGGATTAACGAACATGCGCCACTCTATTTCAGATACTGCAGAGTTCGGAGATTATGTAACAGGATCGAGAATTGTTACAGATGAAACGAAGAAGGAAATGAAGCGTGTTCTGACAGAAATCCAGCAAGGAGAATTTGCGAAGAAATGGATTTTAGAAAATCAAGCGGGACGTCCGACGTATAACGCAATGAAAAAAGCAGAACAAAATCATCAATTAGAAAAAGTGGGAGCAGAGCTTCGTGAAATGATGAGCTGGATTCATGCATCGAAAGAATTAGTAAAGAAATAGAGTAAGAGAGTATAAATGAAAAATATGTAAGAGGGGATTTGACAAGATGAGAAGTGACATGATTAAAAAAGGTTTTGATAAAGCTCCGCACCGTAGTTTACTAAAAGCAACTGGTTTGAAAGATGAAGATTTTGATAAGCCTTTCATAGCAATTTGTAATTCTTTTATTGAAATTATTCCAGGGCATAAACACTTGAACGAGTTTGGGAAACTTGTAAAAGAGGCAGTTCGTGCGGCAGGTATGGTCCCATTCGAATTCAATACAATTGGAGTTGACGATGGTATTGCAATGGGACATATCGGTATGCGTTATTCTCTTCCGAGTCGTGAAATTATTGCAGATTCAGTAGAAACGGTTGTAAATGCACACTGGTTTGACGGCATGATTTGTATCCCAAACTGTGACAAAATTACACCAGGTATGATGATGGCGGCCCTTCGTATTAACATTCCGACTGTGTTTGTTTCAGGCGGCCCGATGGCAGCAGGAAAAACCTCTAAAGGCGAAGTTGTTGATCTGAGTTCCGTTTTTGAAGGGGTAGGAGCTTATCAATCTGGGAAAATTTCAGAAGAAGAATTAAAAGATATTGAAGATCATGGCTGTCCATCTTGTGGCTCTTGTTCCGGTATGTTTACCGCGAACTCTATGAATTGTTTATGTGAAGTGTTAGGTTTAGCTCTTCCTGGAAACGGGAGCATTTTAGCAATTGATCCAAGACGTGAAGAGTTAATTAAACAAGCAGCAGAGAAATTGAAAATTTTAATTGAAAGAGATATTAAGCCGCGCGATATTGTAACAGAAGAAGCAATTGACGATGCTTTTGCACTTGATATGGCGATGGGTGGATCAACGAATACAGTACTACACACGCTAGCACTCGCACAAGAAGCAGGACTAGATTATGATATGAACCGTATTGATGCAGTTTCAAGACGTGTACCTCATTTATGTAAAGTAAGTCCAGCCTCAAATTGGCATATGGAAGATATTGATCGTGCGGGTGGGATTAGTGCAATTTTGAAAGAGATGAGCCGGAAAGAAGGAGTACTTCATCTTGATCGAATAACTGCTACTGGGCAAACATTAAGAGAGAATATTGCTGAGGCAGAGATTAAAGATAAGGAAGTTATTCACTCTCTCGAAAACCCTCATAGTGAAGAAGGGGGATTGCGTATATTAAAAGGCAACCTTGCGAAAGACGGAGCAGTTATTAAAAGCGGTGCAACTGAAGTAAAACGATTTGAAGGACCTTGCGTTATTTTTAATTCACAAGATGAGGCACTTGCTGGCATTATGCTTGGGAAAGTGAAAAAAGGAGATGTAGTTGTCATTCGTTATGAAGGACCAAGAGGTGGCCCTGGTATGCCAGAAATGTTAGCACCAACATCAGCAATTGCTGGAATGGGATTAGGTGCTGAGGTTGCATTATTAACGGATGGACGTTTCTCTGGAGCTTCACGTGGAATTTCAGTAGGGCATATTTCACCAGAAGCAGCTGCGGGCGGAACGATTGCACTTCTTGAACAAGGGGATATCGTTTGTATCGATGTTGAGGAACGCTTGCTAGAAGTAAGAGTGAGTGATGAGGAATTAGAAAAGCGTAAAAAAGAATGGAAACGACCAGAACCGAAAGTGAAAACTGGCTGGCTTGGACGTTATGCGCAAATGGTAACATCGGCGAATACGGGGGCAGTCCTAAAAATTCCGAATTTTGATTGAGCCAATTTAAAAGAGATAAGGATGATATAAAATGGTGCAGAAAGTAAAGGAAAGAGTGAAAATTGAAGATATCTTAATGGCTCATAATTGCATGAAAGACATCGTTATTAAAACACCGTTACAACGTGATACAGTTCTATCTGAGAAATATGATTGTGACGTTTATGTAAAACGAGAAGACTTACAATTGATTCGCTCCTTCAAAATTCGGGGTGCGTACAATTTAATTCAAAGTTTATCAAAAGAACAATTACAAAATGGTGTTGTGTGTGCAAGTGCTGGTAATCATGCACAAGGGGTAGCTTATACGTGTAATTTATTGAAGATTCCGTCAAAAATTTTTATGCCGACGACGACACCTAAACAAAAAGTATCACAAGTACAATTTTTCGGTGGTGATTTTGCGGAAATTGTATTAGTAGGTGATACATTTGATAGCTCTTTCCAAGAAGCACAGCGCTATTGTGAAGAAAATAGAATGACGTTTGTTCATCCGTTTGATGATCCGTATGTCGTTGCTGGTCAAGGAACAGTGGCAGTTGAAATTATGCATGATATGGAGAAATCGGTTGATTATATCTTTACAGCAATCGGCGGTGGTGGATTAGCATCAGGTGTTGGTACATATGTAAAAGGTGTTAGTCCTGCTACAAAGGTCATTGGTGTAGAGCCAATGGGAGCTGCATCTATGAAAGAGGCTTTTCTTCAAAATGAAAATGTCGCTTTGGAGAAAATAGATAGTTTTGTTGATGGGGCAGCTGTTAAAAAGGTAGGAAAGTTAACATTTGAAACTTGTAAAGATGTCATTGATGACATTGTTTTAGTACCAGAGGGAAAGGTTTGTACGACGATTTTAGAACTGTATAAGAAAAATGCAATTGTAGCAGAGCCTGCTGGTGCACTTTCTATTGCAGCACTTGATCTATATAGGGATGAAATTAAAGGTAAAACAGTTGTATGCACATTAAGTGGTGGGAATAATGATATTGATAGAATGCAAGAAATGAAAGAACGTGCTCTCATTTACGAAGGGTTAAAGCATTATTTCATCATTGAATTCCCGCAGAGGTCGGGAGCGCTAAGAGAATTTCTTGATAAAGGATTAGGACCAGAAGATGATATTACGCGCTTTGAATACATTAAGAAACATAATAAGGAAAATGGTCCAGCACTAGTCGGAGTAGAGTTAAAACATAAAGAGGATTATGAGCAATTAATTACTCGTTTTAAAGAAAATAATATTCAATTTGTGGAGCTTAATAAAAATCCTGTTTTGTTTGATTTACTTATTTAATAGAAGGAAAGGGTTAGCATACAGTTGTAATTGAAACAAAAAAGATAGATACAAGCAAGGGAAACGCTGCTTGTTCTATCTTTTTTACAATTAAACTAAATAATTTCCATATTCAAGAAGGATAAAGCTAGTTAACCAAAAGAGTATCGCAATACGAATGATTACATACATAGTGAATTCAAAAGTAGTAAGTTTTCGTTCTCGTTTTATTTTTTTTAGAAGTCTAACAGAGAAAACTGAACATAAAAGTAGAACCGCAATAGACATTTTATAAATGTTCTCTAACAAACTTACATTTTCTAATAAGTCTTTCAGCATGTTCATCACCTATTCTGTAAAGTATGTTACAGAGAAATAGATCTTGCGTTGTTTAGTTTCGTTTGTTTTTTATGTTCCCTGTATCATCAATTTCTACATCAGTTGAAATTGTTTGTAAATATTGTAGAGCTTTTCTCTTTTCCTCCTCATTTACAGGGAAA
The DNA here is from genome assembly GCF_050630465.1 of Bacillus basilensis. Lineage (NCBI taxonomy): Bacteria > Bacillati > Bacillota > Bacilli > Caryophanales > Bacillaceae > Bacillus > Bacillus basilensis. Next base: position 53,376 of record NZ_JBNTQO010000009.1, read on the forward strand.
ATTTGATTATTACGAATGATGTAAGGGTTGAATGACATTTGGACATCCTTTCCTTTAAAAGTTAAAGTTAATACGCCAGTTTCGGCACTTTTTCCATTCACATAACTTGGGAATAAAAAGTTTCCTAACGAGTAGGCAATAGGAACGTTATTATAATATTCAAACCCTTGTAACCAATGTGGATGACTTCCGACAATCGCGTCGGCTCCTGCTGTAACCATTTTATTTACATATTGTTTTTGATAATCTACCGGACGATTTGATTTTTCGACACCCCAATGCATATAGACAATTAAATAGTCTGCATCTTTCTTTTGCTCTTTAATTGTTTTTGTTACAAGATTTAAATCATATCCATTCGCAACACCAGGTTTATTGTCATCAGCTACCCAAGTAAAATCAGGCATAAATCGGACGAAGGAAAGGAATTTAAATTTTTTTCCTTTTACAGTCATTTCTCGTGCGGTATATGCATCTTTTGCATTTTTTCCGGCGCCAATATAAGGGAACTTTAATTTTTCTACATGAGAGATTGTATCTAATAATCCCTCTTGACCATAATCAAGTGTATGATTATTCCCGATATTTACGATGTCATATCCAGTATTTTTAATCGCTTGTAGTGTGGATGGATCACTTTTAATCCAAAATAGCTGTCCAGGTGCTTTCTTTTCTTTCGTTGTAAATGCTGACTCTAAATTAACGAAAGAAATATCAGCTTTTTTTATTTCTTCTTTTACATGTTGGAATGGGTAGTCAGCTCCGTTTTTTTCGATTACCGGACGTAATTGCCAATCGAACATTGTATCACCAGAAAAGGTGAGTGTAATTTCCGGGTCTTCTATTTTCTTCTCGCTTGTTGAAGCAGTTTTGTTAGATTTGTTTTGGAAATCGGGTTTGTCGTTCGCTTTTGAAGTAAAAGAGTAGTTAATTAATACAACAATTGGTGTAATGCAAAAGGCTATTAACAAAAATCGTTTTAGTAAAGTTTTCATAAATACCTTCCCTTTTGAGTTTATCCCGCAATTAAATTAGCAATGAGTCTATAAAAAGTAATTGGTTTATGTGCAGATACAAAAAAATGCGGATTATGTAGTGAAAAACATTTGTTAATATTCTCAATATTAAGTTAACATATAGATAACCTGTAAATCAATGTATAAACCAAAATATAGAAATAAAGAATTAGAAGGGTGAAGAACGAGATATGGTTATATTAGGGGCAGTTGTAAATGGGATTTGTATTATATTTGGTACTTTACTTGGTAAATTATTTAGTAAGATTCCAGAAAGTATGAAGGGAACCATAATGCACGCAATCGGTTTAGCGGTTACTGTGCTTGGACTTCAAATGACATTAAAAAGTGAAAATTTTCTTGTTGTCATTTTAAGTTTAGTGATTGGTACTGTCATCGGAGAATGGCTACAATTAGAGGGAAAGTTAAAACTGTTAGGAGATTGGCTAGAACATAAAGTTGGATCGAAAGGAAAAGGAAGCATATCAGAAGGTTTTGTAACAGCTACTCTTATTTTTGCAATTGGTGCGATGGGGATACTTGGTGCACTTGACAGTGGGATTCGCGGAAATCATGATATTTTATTTACAAAGGCGATTATCGATGGATTTATTTCTATTATATTAACGACAACTCTAGGGATTGGCGTAGTGTTTTCAGCGATTCCAGTCATTTTATATGAAGGTGGTATTGCAGTTTTTGCAACACAAATTAATAGTGTTGTCCCGAAAGAATTAATGAATCAATTTATAGTGGAAATGACAGCTACAGGCGGTATTATGATAGCCGCTATTGGATTGAATTTACTAGGATTTATTAAAATTAAAGTGGCAAATTTACTTCCAGGTATATTAGTAGTTGGAATCATTGTTTCACTTATTTATAGTTACGGTTTAATAGTAAAGTAGTAGGGGATGGAGATACGTATGGAGGAATTTCAATTTACAAAACGTGTGCATAACATATTGAAGATTGCAGCAGAAGAAGCAGAATGTAATATCATTCAACCAGTTCATCTGTTTATCGGTATGTGTAAAGAAGGTACTGGCATTTGTGGCGAGTTGTATATGTATTTGTTTCGTAACATAGGTACGGATTTTTTAGAAAAACTTTCAATACAAAAACAAACTGATTTAACGAATCAAGAGTATAAAAAAATAGGGCAATATAAGTTATCTTATAAGATGCTAGAAGTTTTACAAATAGCGAAGAAACGTATGGAAAGTTTCCGGCAAGTATTAATGAATGAAGGACATGTTATATATGCACTATTTCGCACGGATACGTTTATTGAAAATCCACAAATACAAAAAGATATATTACGCATTATAGCTGAGCCAAGAGATTTAGCGGTCGATTTAAAATGTTTTGTTCCTACTTATAATCATTTAACTTGTCATGTTAGACAGGCTAACTCTTCTGATTTTGAAAAATTAGCAAGCTTTGTCAATGAGGAATTTGGTGAACGTTGGTTACATTCGGTAGCGTATGGGTTTCGTACATATAAAGAAAATTTACCTATTTACATAGCAGAACAAGAAGAAGTGATAGTAGGTTTTGCTTGTTATGATGTAGTGAGAGGAAAGAAGGGATTGTTTGGTCCGATGGGCACAGCGAAACAAAATCGTGTGAAAGGTGTAGGAAAGCAATTGTTACATCGTTGTTTACATAGTATGAAGCAAGATGGATATGCATATGCAATTATTGGACAAGCGGGTCCGATTGAGTTTTACGAGAGAAATTGTGATGCTCGTTTAATACCAATATTGGATAAGTAACCAACTCCATATATGGGAGTTGGTTTTATTATGAAAATAATGTAGAGATGTAGTGATTCTTACTGGAAAATAGCGGGTTTTGTAGTAAGTCTTACAAATAAAGCAAATTACTAAACTTTTTACAAGAAAGGGTGTAGAATGGGTATCGAATGAAAGAAGGTGTGAAAATGGCCAGCTGGAAACGAAATTTAATGATTTGTTGGCTAGGTTGTTTTACCACTGCGGCCGGTATGAGCCTAGTAATTCCTTTCTTATCTTTTTATATTGAGGAATTAGGGGTGACTGGCACTTCTAGTATTGCACAGTGGTCGGGACTGGCATTTGGTGTAACGTTTTTAATGGGTGCGATCGTATCACCGATATGGGGAAAGCTTGGTGATATACATGGACGGAAATTGATGCTGATTCGCGCGAGCCTTGGTATGGCGATTATTATGACGCTTATGGGGTTTGTAACGGATGTATATCAATTAGTCGCACTAAGATTTTTGATGGGAGCAGTATCTGGATTCCTTTCAACGGCGATGACATTTATTGCAGCAGAAACTCCGACAGAGCATTCAGGTTGGGCGATTTCCACAATTTCAACTGGTGGCGTGAGCGGTTCATTACTTGGACCATTACTTGGAGGCTATTTATCTGAATTGATTGGAATGCGCCATGTCTTTCTTGTTACAGGAGCTTTTTTATTCCTTTCTTTTCTAATCGTCTTTTTCTTCTTACATGAAGAAAATCACTCTGCCAAGGCAAAAAAAGCACAGCCGAAAAAAGTATGGACGATGGTTCCAGCAAAGCATTTAATTATTAGTTTATTTGTAACAACATTTATTATTCAACTTGCGAATATGTCAATTCAACCTATTATTACGTTATACGTAAAGAATTTGGAAGGGGCAGGGACATCTCATATCGAAATGATTGCAGGGGCAGTCATGTCAGCGACAGGGCTAGCAGTTATTTTGGCAGCACCAAGACTAGGAAGATTATCAGATCAAATCGGTCCTCAAAAAACATTAGTTGTAGCGTTGTTTGCTGCAGGAATTATCTTTATTCCGCAAGCATTTGTAACCTCAGCTTGGCAACTATTAATTCTTCGATTTTTATTAGGTATCGCACAAGCAGGATTATTACCTTCCGTACAAACTCTACTAAAACAACATACACCAACCCATGTAACGGGACGAATATTTGGATATAATCAATCGTTTCAGTTTTTAGGAAATATGATTGGACCAGTACTTGGTGGACAAATTGCAGCACATGCAGGATTCCAATATGTGTTCTTCTCTACTTCATCACTATTATTTATCGCGTGCATTTGGGTTTATTTTCATAATAAGAACGAAGAAGTATCAGAGAAACGACATTTGGAAGTTAGTTAACTAAGTGAATGAAAAAAGGATGAAGCAACGATTGCTTCATCCTTTTCTTTAAAATGTAAGACATAGATAACTTAATGTACCAAGCTCATAACTACGGTGAATGACTTCACCCTTATTATCACCACTTCCCATAGCGATAAATAAAGGAACAAAATGCTCTGCTCTTGGAACTGCTAATTGTGCATGAGGCGCACTGTTTTCCCAATTAAACAATGCATCTTTATCAGTAGTCTGCATATGTTTAATAATCCAATCATCGAATTCAATTGCCCATTGTTCGGGTGTGGTTTGATTCCATTTCAAAGCTCGTAAGTTATGAACGGTAACACCGCTACCGATTACTAAAATATCTTCTTGCCCAAGTCCTTTTAATGCTTCTCCAATCTTAAATTGTTCTTTTGCAGGAAGAAATGGATTAACTGATATTTGTACGACAGGAATATTCGCTTCTGGATACATACGATGCAGAAGTGTCCATGAGCCATGATCTAAACCTCTCGTCATATTATGATGGACTGGAATACCTTTATTTTTAAATTTTGTTTCTAGCATAGATGCAATGCTAGAAGAACCTTTTGCGCGATATTTAATTTCGTATAACTCAGGAGGAAAACCTCCAAAATCATAAATTGTTTCATATTCGTTATCTGAGGAGGAAATCGTTAATACTTCACTTTCCCAGTGAGCAGTAAAAATAACAATTGCTTTCGGTTTATATGTTTCTCCAAGTGTTTTTAAAAAGCGTGTATAATCTGTATCTTGAATAGCGAGCATTGGTGAACCATGTGCTAAAAATAATGATGGCATCATAATAGAAACCTCCTAAAAATATAATAGTTACTTTATGTAAGTAACTATATAATTTTATTTCCTATTCGTCAACATAATAGTTTGACAGCTAATCGATAAAGTGCGGCATTTGTCATAATGAAAGCAATTGCATATAATACATAATAAGAAAAATGAATGTATATTCATTTTTTTAATAGATACATAAAAGATTTGGGGGCTGACGAAATGAACGTACAGGAAAGTTTCGTTACGGCATTGGATGGATCGGAAATTTATCTACGCAAGTGGTTACCAGAAGGAGATCCGCGAGGGATTATTCAAATTGCACATGGTATGACAGAGCATGCAGGTGTTTATACTGACTTTATTGATGCGTTATTAGAAGCAGGGTATGGGGTTTATGCGCATGATCATAAAGGTCATGGGAAAACAGTAAAAAGAGAAGAAGATTATGGTCATTTTGAACCGGATATAGGATGGAATCAGGCTGTGTCTGATGTGGTCTTTGTTTCGGAAATGATAAAAGAAGAGCAGACATGTCCACTATTTATACTTGGTCATAGTATGGGGTCTTTTCTATCAAGACGAGCAGTGCAACTTCGAGGCGAATTATATGATGGTTTTCTTATTTCAGGAACTGGTGGGAGTCCAGGATTTTTAGGAGTCATTGGTCATAAAGTAGCAACAATCGAAATGAAATTACGCGGGGCAAAAACGAAAAGTCCGATGTTAAACTTTTTATCTTTCGGAAACTTTAATTCGAACTTTAAGCCAAATCGTACAAGTTTTGATTGGTTATCTTCAGATAATAATCAAGTTGATAAATATATTGCGGATCCGTTATGTGGATTCATTTGTACGACGAGTTTCTATCGAGAATTATTTTCTGGTGTATTAGAAGTAAATAAACTAGAAGAATACAAGAAGACGCCAAGCAATCTTCCAATACATATATTCTCTGGAGACCGTGATCCTGTTGGAGATATGGGGAAAGGCGTAAAAGAAGTATATGAAAACTATAAAAAATGTGGTGTGAAAGACGTGACACTACGTTTGTATGAAAATGGAAGACATGAAATGTTCCATGAAGTGAATAGAGATGAAGTATTTAAAGATTTGCTTTCGTGGTTAGATGCGCATAGTAGATAAGAAAGTTAAGCTCAAACTGTTTGTAGTTTGGGCTTGTATTTATATATTCGTTAGAGATAAGGACAAAGTGTTTTTTTTAATTGCTTCAAACAAATATAGAAATAGTTTCAAGGAGATGAATATATGAAATTTGGAATTATCGGCCCATCAGAAGATGAAATTATGCCATTTATTGAAGAGATGACTAATAAGGAAATAACGAACCTTGCGATGTTAACGTTTCATAGTGGGAAATATGAAAATGTGGAAGTTGTTGCATTGTATTGTGGTGTATGTAAAGTTAACGCAGCTATTGCAACTCAAATATTAATCGATAAGTTTGATGTAACTCATATTATTGTAACAGGTGTTGCAGGAGCGATTGATAAAGTATTGAAAATTGGAGATACAGTAATTTCAACAGAAATAGCATATCACGATGTTGATGAAGAGATCTTAACTGAATATCATCCATGGATGGAAAGTGTGTACTTTAATACAGATAGTACACTTCTTGAATTGAGCCGTGAAGTGATTGAGAACACTCAATTTACCCAAAATATTTATTTTGGAAAAGTTGTTACTGGGGAGGCGTTTATTAGTGAAAGCGGCCGTACAGAAATAATCTCTAAATACAATCCACTTTGTGTAGATATGGAAACTGCAAGTATAGCTCACGTCTGTTATGCAAATACAATTCCGTTTTTAGCAGTGAGATCAATAACAGATACAGAAGAAGCGTCTGGCATAGAAGTGTTTGAAGATAATTGTGTTTCTGCTTCTCATCATTCCATTCATTTTGTTAAGAAGTTATTAGCATTAGTGAAACAGTAAAGAAATATCGTATGAGAAGAAACCTCACTTTTTGAAGTGAGGTTTTTTAAGGTAATGGAGTAATAGTTGAGGAAACTATTTTTAAAATGTGATATAGCTTTGAAAGTTGTAGTTGCGATATTATAAGATGAACTTCTAATCACATTTTTTATACACGGCAACAGCTGTCTATTCATAATAGTAGTATAATAGTGAATGAGGTGTTAATAGAATGGAAGATAAAACATTAGGTTTACTACTAGATGTTGTTGGGGAATTATTTTCAGATGAAATTTCAATTGCTGTATCAAATACGAAAGAATATATATACTATCGGCCAAGTAAACGAATTGATTTAAAGATAAGCACCGGGGATCCTATTAAGGAAGGAACGATTGCTCATAAAGCAATGGTGACGAACCAAAAAACTTCTGAGTTTATTAATCGGGATGTTTTTGGTATTCCTTATCATGGGATGGCCGTACCATTTTCAAACAATGGAAAGCTTGAAGGGTGCGTGACGGCTATTTATCCAGCTTTATCGGATGGAAAGTCAGTCGTTACTTTAAAAACAACAGATGGCTGGATTCCGGTTCCATTTTCAAAGGTCATGTATTTAGAGGCGAAAGATAAAAAGACGTATGTGAATACAGAAGAGTTAACAGGAACACATAAATACTCGCTACAAGAATTCGAATACTTGCTTCCGAAAGATTCATTTATTAGATGCCACCGTTCCTTTATTGTAAATGTAAATCATATTAAAGCGATATATCCTGATACGCATTCTACTTTTGTACTTTCGATGGATAACGGAGAGAGGGTACCAGTTAGTCAATCATACGCCAGTTATTTTCGTAAGCTTCTAGGATTCTAAATTATTCTGCTTTAGAACCTAGATTCGCTGTTTTATCTGAATTTTCGGCATTGTATACTGAAATCCCTATTTGGATACTGTTAAAGTGTAAAATAATTATGAATATTCACAGGGAGAGGGATTACATATGGAGAATAATTTGGATAGAATTAGGGATCAACGTCTGAAAGATCACGTAGTTACACCTGAAGAAGCAGCTTCATGGATTGAAAGTGGAATGACTTTAGGCTTAAGTGGGTTTACACGTGCAGGTGATGTGAAAGCAGTCCCATTTGCGCTTGTAAACCGAGTTAAGAATGATAAATCTTTTAAAGTAAATGTGTATACTGGTGCCTCTTTAGGTTCTGATGTAGATAAATTATTTGCGGAAGCAGGAATTTTAGGGAAAAGATTGCCTTTCCAAGCAGATGCGACTATGCGAAAAGGGATTAATAATGGAGACTTTTTATTTGTGGATCAGCACTTGTCTCATACAGCAGAGTTACTTCGCGCTGACGTTATGGATGTAGATTTTGCTATTTTGGAAGCGGTTGCGATTACTGAGGACGGCATGATTATTCCAACGACTTCAATAGGAAATTCTTTAGCGTTTTCTTTAAATGCTAAGTCTATCATTATTGAAATGAATATGGCACAATCCGCGCAGCTAGAAGGACTACATGATTTATATGAACCAGGTAAACAAGGAGAAAGGCTTCCAATTCCAATTGTGAAAACGAATGATCGAATTGGAACGATTGGTATTCCTATCGATGCTGAAAAGGTGAAGGGGATTGTGTTTACGAACCAACTAGACTCGCCATCAACAATTGTTCCTCCGGACGAAGAAACTGTTATTATGGCACAGCATTTAATAGAGTTCCTTCGAGAAGAAGTAAAAGTGGGCCGATTAACAAATCGTTTAGCACCGTTACAATCGGGAATTGGTTCAGTGGCTAATGCAGTTCTTCATGGAATGTTAGATTCCGAGTTTGAAGATTTAGAAGTGTATTCTGAGGTTTTACAGGATGCGGTATTTGATCTTATGGATGCTGGAAAAGTCAATTTTGCTTCATGCTGTTCAATCACACTTTCTGAGGAGAAAATGCAAAAAGTATTTTCTAACTTTGAAAAATATCGTCACAAATTAATGATGCGCCCACAAGAGATTTCAAATCACCCTGAAATCATTCGTCGCCTTGGATTAATCTCGATTAATACTGCTTTAGAATTAGATATATATGGAAATGTAAACTCTACTCATGTTTTAGGTATAAAAATGATGAACGGTATCGGTGGTTCTGGTGACTTTGCAAGAAATGCCCGTCTAGCTATCTTTGTTACTAAATCGATTGCGAAAGGTGGTAACATTTCAAGTATCGTTCCTTTCGTTTCTCATGTAGATCATACGGAACATGATGTAGATGTTATTGTCACTGAACAAGGGTTTGCTGACTTAAGAGGACTTGCGCCAAGTGAAAGAGTGGAACTCATTATTGAGAATTGTGCACATCCAATGTATCGTGATCAGCTACGAGCTTATTACAAGGAAGCAAAAACAAGAGGCGGACAAACTCCTCATATTTTAGAGAAAGCTTTTTCTTGGCATACGAATTATGCTAAAAATGGAACGATGCTCGAAGCAGTAGTAGAAACTGTATAGGTGTGTATCGTAAGAAATAGAAAAACGAAAGACTGAGTTTGAAGATGAAATTTAGAAAAAGAGAACGCCAATTTTCAGAGATGGCGTTCTTTTTCTTTAAAAAAATTGTTACAAACCGTACTGATTATAATAAAGATTTATAAAAGTAATCTCTAATTTATAAAAATAAAAGGTTTTTTGAAGTGCTTTCCGAATCAATTTAGTAGTTTACATATCGAAGGTGGGGAGAAAGAATCATGAAGATAAGAGAAGCGTTATTTAGTGAAGCAAATGAATTAAGTGAACTCGCACTACATTCAAAAGCAACGTGGAATTATAGCGAAGAATTCATACTTGCTTGTAAGGAAGATTTAACAATTACAGAAGAGTATATAAATAATAATTTTGTATATGTTTTAGAAAATGATAATACGAAGATTGGTTTTTTCTCATTTTTACGCAATGATAAAGCTCTCGATTTCCTATACATTCATCCTCGTTACAAAGGGAAGGGCTACGGGAAAAAACTTTGGGAGTTTGTAATAGAAAAAGCAAATGAACTAGGGTTAAAAAGTTTTACGATTGATAGTGATCCAAATGCAAAAGGATATTACTTGAAAATGGGAGCAGAGTTAATAGGAGAGACACCATCCACTGTTTTTAAGGGTCGTTTACTGCCTCTTTTGAAATATGATGTGTAAAACTATTAATAGCAGGAGAAGATGAGAATGGATAATGTAAAGAGAAAGCAAATATGTGAAGCACTAATAAGATCGTGGTCGATTGAAACAAGCTCAAAGTGGCCAATTGAAAATCCAGCAAAGGGACAATGTGGTGTTACAGCTCTAGTCGTTCAAGACATATACGGAGGAGAGATTAAAAAGACAAAAGTAAGAGAGGCGTGGCACTTTTATAACTGTATAGATGGTCAGCGCTTTGATTTTACAGAGGCTCGATTTAATGAAAAACTGAATTATACGGATGTAGAATCAAAGCGAGAAGAAGCATTTGCAGATACAAATGAAAAACAATATAGCATTTTGAAGAAAAAGATAACGAAAGAATTCAAATTATCTTTTGACTCTTAATCTTTAATAAGTTACTATAATGGTGGTAACTTATTAAAGGGAACTTCATAGAGTTGAAAGGGGAAATACTTTTGAAAACAACTTATGTAAACGCTACAATCGTAACGATGAATGAACAAAATGAAGTGATAGAAAATGGATATATCATTGTAGAAAATGATCAAATTATAGATGTAAATAGCGGGGAATTTGCTAATAATTTTGAAGTAGATGAAGTAATTGACATGAAAGGAAAGTGGGTTTTACCAGGGCTTGTAAATACACATACACACGTTGTAATGAGTCTCTTAAGAGGTATTGGCGACGATATGTTATTACAGCCGTGGCTTGAGACGAGAATTTGGCCACTTGAAAGTCAATTTACTCCAGAGCTTGCGGTCGCTAGTACGGAATTAGGATTACTTGAAATGGTGAAAAGTGGTACAACAGCATTCTCTGATATGTTTAATCCAATTGGAGTAGATCAAGATGCAATTATGGAAACGGTATCAAAGAGCGGAATGCGAGCTGCTGTTTCAAGAACTTTATTTAGCTTTGGAACGAAAGAAGATGAAAAGAAAGCAATTGAAGAAGCTGAGAAATATGTGAAGCGTTACTATAACGAAAGTGGTATGTTAACTACGATGGTTGCACCACATAGTCCATATACATGCAGTACAGAACTGTTAGAAGAGTGTGCACGTATTGCAGTAGAAAATCAAACGATGGTTCATATTCACCTTTCGGAAACAGAGCGTGAAGTACGTGATATTGAAGCACAATATGGAAAACGTCCAGTAGAGTATGCGGCAAGTTGCGGGTTGTTTAAACGACCAACAGTTATTGCACACGGTGTAGTATTAAATGAAGATGAGCGTGCATTTTTAGCAGAAAATGATGTTCGAGTAGCTCATAATCCGAATAGTAATTTAAAACTAGGATCTGGTATAGCGAATGTAAAAGCGATGCTAGAAGCAGGAATGAAAGTAGGAATTGCAACAGATAGTGTGGCATCTAACAACAATTTAGATATGTTTGAAGAAATGCGCATAGCAACATTATTACAAAAAGGTATTCACCAAGACGCAACAGCGTTACCGGTTGAAACAGCCCTTTCACTTGCGACTAAAGGAGCTGCTGAAGTAATCGGTATGAAACAAACAGGATCACTTGAGGTTGGAAAGTGTGCTGATTTTATTACGATTGACCCATCTAATAAGCCGCATTTACAACCAGCGGATGAAGTGTTATCACACCTTGTATATGCTGCAAGTGGAAAAGATATAAGCGATGTAATTATTAACGGAAAACGTGTCGTTTGGAATGGCGAATGTAAAACGTTAGATGAAGAGCGTATTATATTTGAAGCAAGTCGATATAAACGAGGTTTGCAAAGATAGGTATTTTTAGGATGTGGAGAAAGTCTTCTCCACATCCTGTTTTTGTGTGTGAACTTTTTTTATGTGTCGACATTGATAAAAAGAGGGAAAGGATAGATTTTTTATCAGTGTTGATTAATAAAACAGAAGAGAATGATTTAGATAAAATCACTAGTTTCAAAAAATCCTTTACGTAATAATGATTATATGAAGTATTTTGATGCTACTTATTTTTTGTCTCGTTGACCCATTTAATAATGTCCTGGATGACGTACTCAGGAACATTAGCAGGGATTTCATATTCACTAGGAAGACTTAATTCCCCATCACCCTCCGTGAAGAAATGATTCAATTTTGGGTATTCATTGAACTGAACATTCCTGCGGTTTGAAAGCCCTTCCTGCCATTTTGTATATTCATTTTTTACTGTTACTTGATAATCGCGTGCTCCTTGCAGAATCAGTAAAGGCTCTTTTCGTGATCTTGCCTCTTCAACTGGACGCCACCTAGAAACATCATACATAAAATGAGGCGACCCAAAATTGTAGCCAGATGGAGGATGGTCAGGATTGAAAGTAGGATCTTGGATAAAAGCGACCTGTCTTTTTAGTTCATCGATTACTTCCTTTGGTGCCCCTAGGTATTGATTCTGATCAATGGCAATGTCAGTCAATGGGCGTGCAGGTGGTGCGAGTAAGATACTTCCTCTAACAAGTGAGGAAGGTGATCTGCTTAGTATACGCGGCATTGCGCCAGCTCCTAGACTATGTCCAAGAATGAAAATGTTATTTGGATCAATGCCTTCCTGCTGCGCTGCTGATTTTGCTGCATGTATGGCATCATCTGTAGTATCACGGTCTAACGTAACAGGTTCTGCACTCATCTTTAATGTGTGTGCTAAGGTGCGTTTTTCATAGCGCAACACTGCAATTCCGTTGGATGAAAGGCCCACCGCAAGGTCTCGTAAGATTTTTGTTCCCAGATATGTACTATCGCGATCATGGATGCCAGCACCATGAACAAGAACAACTACGGGTACCTTTTCACCAGGCTTATGTTTTGGAACTGTTAATGAGGCTGGTAACGGATAGGTAGAATTTCCAATGACGATTTCACGTTCTTGATAGGAAGCAGGTTGATCATATCTAGGATGCGGGATAATATAAGATTCAGGAGGCGTCCTTACCCCAACTTCATCTACTTTCCCGCCAGGTGTGAATTTAAAGAGTAATGGTATGGTAGTTCCTTCAATAGTTCCTGAAATTTCCACCGTCTGATGGACCAGGTTTCGTTCTTTTATCAAGGGGGGTTCCATGCTTTTTATCCCGCTCCAGCCACTTTGTATCCACCAGTTTTGTAATGTGTTTGCTGTAAACTTGGATTGAAAAGCAGCAGACGTTAACTGAAGTGCCTCTGCATACTTACCTTGCTGGAGATATTCAAGAAATAATGATGTACGCTCTGTTAAAGAGACTCGTTTCTTTTCTACAGGTTGTTTCTCACGTGTATCTGCGTGAATAGCTGTTGTTGTAAGCGGAAAAGATGAAATACCTAAAGAAAAGAGTAGGGTAAAGGAAAGTACTGATTTTTGTATTTTCTTTTTTTTATTCATGTTTTAACCTCCAATATGTGATGGTAAAAAACAGGTATGATAATTAAGGTTCTGTTGTAAAAACGTCTAAACCATTGATATGTTCATCTAAAACCAACAGTTCTGGTTTTGTCGTAATCGCTCTAGCAACTCCTAATCTCTCTTTCTTCCTTCGCATTATATTTTGACTATACGAAACAAAGTTCTCGTTTTTCTTACTTGATTCTTACAAAATCCTTAAGTGTATAACTTGACCTGGATTCCAAAAAACAAAACGGCATTGCTGAATGGAGATACGAAGATATCCCAACCAAACTGTACCCTATACGCCTATTAAGTTAATTATGGGGGGATTTATATGAAACAGAAGAAAAGTTAAAGCAAAAAGGGAGGTATACAATAGGAGATTTGTTATAAATACTTGAGCTTACAGCGCAGATTATACATTCAATCTTTAGCTATCCTTTTTAGAAAGGTAGCTTTTTTCTTGAACGAATAAATATTCAAAAGAATGTCGCATCTTTCTGTTAGTATTTCTGCTATAATATATTACGCTTTATAATATTTTATATTTAAGGAGAACAATTCATGAAGCTAAAAAAGAGCCATTTAATGGTAATGGCACTTGTTACATCTTTATTATTAACAGCTTGTAATAATAAGGAAAATAAAAGTGATGCAGAGGCAAAAAAACAAGTATTAAATGTAACAGTATCAGAAGAAATTCCTTCTCTTGATACTGCGAAAACGATGGATGGTACGTCAGCGCACGTTATGCAAAACATATTTGAAGGGTTGTATGTATTAGATGATCAAGATCAGCCTATTCCAGCGGTAGCAAAATCGTTTAAAAGAAGTGAAGATGGTAAAAAATATACATTTGATTTGCGTAAAGATGCAAAATGGTCAAATGGTGACAATGTAACAGCAAATGATTTTATGTTTGCATGGAAACGTGCAATTACCCCTGAAACAGCGTCTCAATATGCGTCCATGCTCTTTTATGTGAAAAATGCGAAAGAGATCAATAAGGGAACGATGCCTCATGATGAACTTGGGGTTACGGTTATAAATGATTATAAGTTAGAGGTTGAACTAGAACAGCCAATTCCTTATTTTTTACAGTTGTTAGCACTACCTATATACTTACCACAGCATGAATCATTTCTGAAAGAACAAGGAAAGAATTATGCATTGGAATCTAGTAATCTCATATATAATGGCCCATTTGTATTAGAAAAATGGAAGCATGAACAAGAGTTTCAACTAAAGAAGAATGCTACATATTGGGATCAAAAGAAAGTGAAATTAGATGAAATAAATTTTCAAATTGTAAAGGATACAATGACGGCTGTTAATTTATACGAAGCTGGTAATTTGGACCGGGTGCCTATTAATTCTCAATTTGTAGACAAGTATAAAGGGAATAAGGAATTACATATGTCGAGTGATCCTGGAATTGCTATGCTACGTTTTAATGAAAAAAATAATGCATTAGCAAATAAAAAGGTACGTCAATCTATTTCATTAGCGTTAAATAAAGAGGACTTTGTTGCTCACTTTATTAATAACGGGGCAAAATCTGCAAGCGGACTTGTACCAGTTGGTCATGTAAATGAAGAGACTGGTAAAGATTTTAGAAAAGAAAACGGAGATCTTTCTTCATACGATTTACAAAATGCGAAAAAGATTTGGGAAGAAGCGAAAAAAGAGCTTGGAGTAGAGCAAGTAAACTTCGAGTTTTTAACATTTGAACAAGATAATGCAAAACGTATGGCAGAATATATAAAAGGTGATTTAGAAAAGAATTTGCATGGATTAACGATACAAATTAAACAACAGCCATTTAAGCAAAAATTACAGTTAGAACAAACAGGTGATTACGATATAACTATGGCAAATTGGGGACCTGACTATAAAGACCCAATTAGTTATTTAGAGCTATTTACGACGGGTAATCAGAATAATAAAATGAATTACTCTAATTCTCGTTTCGATGAATTAATAAAGAAAGCGAAAACTGATTTTGTACTAGAACCAGAGAAGCGATGGGGAGCATTGCTAGAAGCTGAGCAGATATTATTAGAAGATGCAGCTGTAGCACCGCTGTATCATATTGGTTCAGCATATGTACAAAAGGATTACGTAAAGGGAATTGAAAAGCATCAATTTGGTGGTGTTTATACTTATAAGAATGCTTATATCGCTAATGAATAAATACAAAAAACCTTACTTTTTAAAAGTAAGGTTTTTTACAGAGGGGCAGGGAAATCCTTTGGTAGTGTTCCCGGCATATAAAGAAGATAAATGCAAAATTGTAGGTACGTATTCATAAGAAGTTACTTGAATATGGTTGCTATTCTTTATAGGGTTTTAATATCGGAAGAAGAATAGAAATATAGCATACATGGAATAAGGGAATGTAGTACAAATCAGCATACAAGCATTCTCTTGCTGTAACCATGTTTGTTTTTAATTATATAAAAAAAATATTAGATTATATATTTTGTCCTTGGTATACTTAAAAGGTAATTTGGAGTATTAAGATGAATTGATAGAGAAGTTTGTTTGTAATTATTTGAGTATTATAAAAAATGATAGGAGCTTAAGTGTTCGATTGGAACCGGGCTTTTTCTATATGAATTAATTGGTATGTATAATACTTGGAGGGATATTAATTTGGGGATATCGGTGATTTGGTTTAGAAGTTAATGTTAAGGAATAAAGGGGAAAATTAGTATGAATAAGAAAGTGAAAAATTTAAAATATTTTATGATTATATTAGCTTGCATTGCAATTTTTGGGACAGTTTTACCTAATGCATTAGATCCAAATGAATCATTAGCAGGGAAAATTTCAATTGCAACTTTCGGTACAATTGGAGCTTTTTTACTATTCTCTATAACTTATTTTATTGTAAAAAAAGCTATTTTAAGAGGTGGGAAATAAGATGGGACAAAATTTAGAGTTAGAATTACTTCCAATAGGATCTGTTGTAATGTTTAAAGATTGAGAACATCCATTAATGGTTTAAGGAAGAAGACGGATGGATTCTGAAACAAAAAAACACGGGATTATGTATGTTGTTATTTCCCTTGTGGTAATATTTCTTCAGAGTGCAATTTCTTTTTGAATTATGAAGATATTTCTAGTGTGTTACATCTTGGTTTTATTAATGAAACAGAATTAGAGTTTCAAAAATTATTTAAAAAAGAAATTGAAGAAAAGCAGCGATTCTTTTAAGATGTTGGTATTTTTGAAATAGTTAAAGAATGAATCTTAATTCATATACATAAAAAAGGAGAATTTCTATGAAATCACTACGTTTATTTATGATCCTCACTCTTGTTGTATTGTTAAGCGCGTGCAATACAGCAACACAAGTTACAAAGGTTCAAAAAAATGGCGAAACGACTTTGAAAATTGGTTCCCTGCAAGGGTATTACGATGTACAAACGCTTAAAGCTGAAAAAGGAAATGTGGAAATCCCTTATGAAGCAGCCGTTGAAGAAGGTACGATTTTATTGCAAGTTACAAAAGATGATAAGGTTATTTATGAAGAAGAAGTTACTTCTCAAAAAGAAGGCTTGCTTTCTTTTGAAGCGCCAAAATCCGGATCATATGATTTAATTGTACGCGTGAAGGGTGAAAAAGAGAAAGCAAAAGAAATTCAAGTACATACTAAGCTATGAAAAAACGGCAAGTGGAGTGCACCCGCTTGCCGTTTCAATTTTCAGTGGATTCTGTTACAACATACGTTTATCAATTTAAGAAGTGATCCTCCGAAATTCCTAATGAAGATAAAATAAGAGATAAACAAAAGAATGTGTTACAACCTTGGCATGTTAGTAACGAAATTGATAACTCTCTTTTACATAATAAAAAGACTGGGTTTGATGCATTTGTATTTGAAAGAGGTGTAGATGGTAAAAAGCAAGTAGTAGCATTTAGGGGGAGGGACATAAGGTGACGCTCTTTTTGGAGAAGGTGTCTCAGAACTAACTACAGATATTGATTATATATGGGGGTAAATAAGTTGAAAAACATTGAAGTTCTAAATACATACATTAAAGGGATTTCTGATGCTCTCCCTACGTGGTTAAAGCATCTAATCGAGGCAGAGGAGATACATCAAAACTATGAGAATGTACAAGTACTTGGTGCATTAAAAACAGATGCGGTGTTGTACTATGTACACCGTACGCTGCAAGTGTTAGATGGGTTGCCTTTAGATGAAGAAGCGTATCGTATTATTGAAAGGGTACTAACGTATAGTGAGCTTGCAAAGGTAGGATCTTTAAAACAGCGGGAGCAATGGAAGAAAAGCGGGATTAATCTATTGGTACATAACGAGGGTTCTGCTGATATCTTTAGTGATATTCAGTTTAACGAACGTATAGAGACAAATTTAAACTCTACTGAGTATTTGTTTGTTCGAGATTTAATTAGAATACATGGATTAATCGGGCAGTATATACGCGGGGAGGCTCGTTTGGGCTCTCATGTTGATTTGATTAACACGTATAAAGAAGAGTACGGGGACGTTAGGTTAAAAGAGATTCTATACTATCTTAACCAATGTATTATTGAGGGCGTATCAAAATCCTTGTGGATTGAAGTAAAGAACGATGTGAAGATTACAATTGATGGTCTATTTGATGGTTATGTGGAGCCGTTTACTTCTCGCATACATAGACTCACGCCAAAACATAAGGAGTCAGCATTTGAAAAAGATATAGTTATGGGGAGCGAGAAGGGTGACGTTCAAACATTCTTATCCGATAAGGATTTGTGGTATGTAGAACCGTCTATGCATGCTCTTAGCTTTGAGGATATTTGGACAGTTTTTGTTATGTTAAAGAACGAGATAGGCACTAGAAAGGTTCAGCATATACATTTCGAGAAATTGATGCAGCAGTTGCACTATGATTTCAAAGGCGAGAAAAAGGACAATGTGTATCGTAAGCGGGTTATTGAGAAGTATCTACGGGAGTACCGTGAGAACGAGAAGCCGAATACAACACATGTTTCTTTTGAGGTTAAAGTCGATGAAGATATGAAGACTGCGTATGTGTCGTTTCAGTTTTCTGCTGTAGGTGAGGCTTTAATTACCTTCTGTGTAGAGGCAGAAAAGATAGATATGATGCATGCTCGGGCAAATGTATTGCTGTTTGATTTCTTCGGATTACGTAAGGATGCATATGATAGATTCCATAACGAAGAAGTGTATCTGGAGCATATGAATAGCTCAGCTGATGATAAACGAATTATTCTTGATTATATAAAGGGAGATACGATTGTAGATGTCGGAGCCGGTGGTGGTGTCATGTTAGACATGATCGAAGAAGAGAACGAGGATAAACGAATCTACGGTATCGATATTTCCGAAAACGTGATTGATACGTTGAAAAAGAAGAAGCAGAACGAGGGGCGTTCTTGGGACGTCATTAAAGGGGATGCAATCAACTTAAGCAGCTCGTTTGAAAAAGAATCGGTTGATACGATTGTATATTCTTCTATCCTTCATGAGCTGTTCTCTTATATCGAGTATGAAGGTAAGAAATTCAATCATGAAGTAATTAAAAAAGGGTTGCAGAGTGCCTATGAGGTGTTAAAGCCAGGAGGTCGTATTATCATTCGTGATGGCATCATGACCGAAGATAAAAGGTTAATGCGGGTGATTCATTTTAAAGATGCAGGCGGAATGAAGTTCTTAGAGCAGTATGTCCAAGAATTTAAGGGGCGTATAATCCATTATGAGGTACTTGCAGACAATACAGTCAAAATGCCTGTTAATGATGCAATGGAGTTTTTATATACGTATACTTGGGGCGAGGACTCCTTCGTTCATGAAGTGCAGGAGCAGTTTGGAATCTTTACACCAAACGACTATAAGGATTTCGTAAAGGGGATTTTTGGAGATAAAGTAAACATTGTTCAAGCTATGAACTATTTGCAGGATGGATATACAAATCATTTTAGCGAGAAAATCGATTTTACAGATGAGTCTGGGAATGCAGTTGCGCTGCCAGATAGTACGTTCTTTATGGTTTTAGAAAAGAGGTAATGCTGTTGAAAATCTTTAAAAATACAATTTTAAAAAACTTAATTTAAATTTGATGTGTTGAAGAAAGCCGCGATGTTTATAAAAAGTTGTATAGTTTTATCCCCTTTAGATAATTTAGTCTAAAGGGGTATTTATATTGAAAAAAAGAGATTCTGTAATTGTTGAAGAGGAAGGTAGAGACATTAGATCAACAACAGGGCAGGAAGAGTATGATATGTGATGCATCTCACACCATAAATACATATATAACTTTACAATTAGAATATCAATTGATGGGGGGGTTAATCTTGATGAATCGTGATTTTAATAAAAATCCATTTATTGTAATATGGGAGTTGACAAGAGCATGTCAATTAAAATGTCTGCATTGTCGTGCAGAAGCACAGTATCATCGTCATCCTCTAGAGCTAACATTCGGAGAAGGAAAAAAACTAATCGATGATATATATGAAATGGAAAATCCAATGCTTGTATTTACTGGTGGAGATCCATTAATGCGTCCAGATGTATATGATATTGCGGAATATGCAGTGAAAAAAGGTGTTCGAGTATCTATGACGCCAAGCGCTACTCCGAACGTTACGAAAGAAACGATTCAAAAAGCAAAAGAAGTAGGACTTGCTAGATGGGCATTTAGTTTAGATGGACCAACAGCTGAAATACACGATCATTTTAGAGGGACAGAAGGCTCATTTCAATTAACGATGAATGCGATTCGTTATTTGCATGAATTAAAAATTCCTATTCAAATTAATACTGTTGTTTCTAATTATAATGTGGATGTACTTGAAGAGATGGCAATGTTAATAGAAGAATTAGAATGTGTACTTTGGAGTATATTTTTCTTAGTTCCAACAGGGCGAGGTAAGGAAAAAGATATGATTTCACCAGCCCAACATGAAAGGGTATTCCATTGGCTATATCAGCTTAGTAAAAAGGTTTCTTTTGATATTAAAACAACAGCTGGTCAGCACTATAGACGTGTTGTGATTCAAGAAAAAATGAAAGAACATAAAAAGGAAAATCAGGTCATTCAATATCAGGATGTATTGATGAATGGGACGACTGGGCGAGTTGATGGGCTTGGGCGTGCTCCAAAAGGGGTGAATGATGGAAACGGTTTTGTATTTATTTCTCATATTGGAGATGTATATCCAAGTGGGTTATTGCCGATTAAAACCGGGAATATCAGAACAACATCGCTAGCTGAAATCTATCGAAACTCCCCTGTTTTTCAAAATATTCGTAATCCTGACAAGTATAAGGGGAAGTGTGGTGTTTGTGAGTTTCGATATGTTTGTGGGGGATCTCGTTCTAGAGCATATGCAATGACGGGGGATTACATGGAAAGCGAACCTTTCTGTGTATACATTCCAAAAGCATTGCGAAAACAGAAAAAGAACGTAAAAAAGGGACATGAGTAAGAGCTTGCCCATATCCCTTTTTTAATGTCTTATAATGTATAGTACTTCGCATCCTTCATTAAAAATTTACTACCTATATCTGTTGTTCTGAAACAAGTTTTTTACACATGAATTCTATTAAACCGATTTTAATAAAGAATAATAATTCGTGTCATAGGGGATATCATCTTGATACATATAATTTTTTAGAACTCCTTCTTTTTCAAAACCTAATTTTAATAGAACTTTATTGGAAGCCTCATTTTCAAGAAATACAATGGCCCCGATACGCTTTAAATGAATGGTATGGAAACCGTATGATATAACCTCAGAAACAGCTTCAGTCGCATATCCTTTTCCCCAGTATTCAGGGAAAAAGGCATAACTTAAATTAGCTCGTTTATGCTCGGAAGACCAATCATGAAATCCGATTGTTCCAATGAGTTCTTTCTTATCTTTTAATTCGATTCCCCACTTTATACCGCTCCTTGCATGGTAACTCAACTTAAAGTTATGAATGACTTGTTTCACTTGATCAACATCCTGTAATGGTTTTTGGCCATAGTAGCGCAGTACATCAGTATTAGAAAAGCATTGTAGTATACTCGGTGCATCTTCTTCGGTAAGTTCTCGTAAAATGAGTCGGTCGGTTTTCAATATAGGAAACATACTTTCACTCCATTTCTTCTGAAACTAGAATGTGTTGTTATTATATAATTTAGTCTGAAAATAAAGATTATTCAAGAGGGAAGTATGGTTTTGATATATGATAAAATTGATTGTGGAATAAATTACAAAAAGAGGTTTACATATGGAGACATACTCAATTTTAATTGTAGATGATAATAAAGATATTGTTCGATTTGTTCATGTGAATTTAATGCAAGAAGGTTTTAAAGTTTTTAGTGCTTATAACGGAGAAGAGGCTTTAGAAATAATAAATAATAACAGAATTCAACTTGCTATTTTGGATATTATGATGCCACAAATGGATGGAATAGAATTGTGTAGAAGGATTAGAGAGAAACATAGTTTACCAATTATGTTTTTAAGTGCAAAATCATCGGACGTGGATAAGGTAATAGGATTTAGTACTGGAGCAGATGATTATATTGTGAAGCCATTCAGTACAATTGAATTTATAGCGAGGGTGAAAGCTCAATTAAGAAGGTATACATATTTCAATCAAAATGCTGTCCAAGAAATAGAAAAGAAAATAAACATTAGAGGGTTAGAAATAGATGAAGTGTCTAGAACAGTAATGTTATATGGAGAAACAATCAATCTTACGAAAACTGAATATGATATTTTATACTTAATGGCAGCTGCAAAGAATCGTGTGTTTACTATTGAAGAAATATATGAGAGTGTTTGGAAAGAAAGAGCCTATGAAAGTAATAATACAGTAATGGTTCATATCGCAAGATTGAGAAATAAAATTGAAGAGAATCCAAAAGAACCGAAGTTTATTCAAAATGTTTGGGGAGTCGGATATAAAATTGAAGATTAAATCATTACAAGGCATTAGAGCTAAATTTTTTATTGCATTCATATGTAGCATCTTGTTAGCAACTGTAAGCATAATAGCGTTTCAAATGTTAATTGGAAATATATATAGTCATGTTACTGCGTTAGAGGAAAAGTATTCATTTTTATATTTTATAGTTTTTTTGATTTTTACTACGACATATTTTGCATGTATGACAAAAACAATGATGAAAAGATTATCTGAAATTAATAGGAATGTGAAGGAAATAAGTAATGGTAATTTTGAAATACATATACCTATTTCAAAACATGACGAGATTGGTGAATTAGCGACGAATGTTAATAGAATGGTGAAAAGTTTAAAAGAGGCTATCGAGAATGAAAAAAAATCACAGGAAATGAAAAATGAAATGATTAGTAATATTTCTCATGATTTACGAACTCCTGTAACATCTCTAATCGGTTACGTGGACCTGTTAGGAAATCAGCTTCATTCAAATAGAGAAGAATGTGAACAGTATGTAAGTATATTAAAGCGAAAGAGTTATGAATTAAAAAATCAAGTAGATGATTTATTAGAATATTGTCAAATAAATTATAGAGAGATTGAATTACATAAAAGTGTAGCAAATATGAAAGCTTTTATTGAACAAATTATGATTGATTTTGTGCCACAACTAGATGATGCTGATATGAGCTTTTGTATTAAGGGTGATAAGGAGTTACATGTGGAAATGGATGTAGCGCTTATGGTGAGGTTATTCGAAAATGTAATTAGTAATAGTATTATGTACGGGAAAGACGGAAAGGAGATTCTTATTCAAGTTTCTAAAAGAGATATGAATGTTGAAATAGAAATTAAAAACTTTGGACAATGTATTCCGAATGAGAACCTTCCTTACGTTTTTGAGAAGTTTTATCGGGGTGAAAAATCACGTAGTTCTCATACTGGTGGAAAAGGAATGGGACTTGCAATTGCGAGAAGTATAGCAGAACTTCATAAAGGAGATATCACTGTACGTAGTAACGATAAAGAGACAGTTTTCACTATCGTTTTACCACAGTATAAAGAAATGTAAGAAAGTCGTAAGTATTTCTTTTATATGCCGTAATTTTCACTTCGTATCATGTAGAACAAAGATATGAGAGTAGGGATACAACATGTGGAAGAAATATGTATTAGTAATTGTAGTTGCTTTTTTAATTATAAGTTGGAGTGTAATTTATTTAGCTGATGGTGTTATATCAATCGTTTTTTGGTGGAGTATACAAGCATTTAGCCTAGTATCAATTTTTATTTTAATAGCATCAGTATTACTATTTGTGTGGAAAGGTATTTTCAGAAAGCGAATAGATAGAACGCTACTCTTCATTGTGCTTTTTTCTATAATTGGAGCTTGGCCCTTAGGATGGTTCGCTAACATAGGCGGACTTGCTTACCCAGCTGATGTACAGTCTATGAACCCTAAAATAGTCGTTCGTTTTCCTTTAAATGAACGAGCACTAGTAGGCTGGGGTGGTGATCGGTTAGAAACGAACTATCACGTTATAAAGCCGAATGAACGATGGGCATATGATATTCTCATTCCACCTGCTGAAGTAAAAAGTAATAAGTTAGAGGATTATGGAATATTCGGAGCGAAAGTAATGGCACCAGCTTCTGGGACGGTTGTATCTATTAATAATAATGACCACGATTTAGTTCCTGGATCGGATAATTTTCAGTCGATGGCGGGGAATCACATATATTTACGAGTAGATGAAACAGGGACATTTTTGATTCTTGCCCATTTAAAGGAAGGATCAATTAAAGTGAAGGAAGGACAACATGTAAATGAAGGAGAGGTTCTTGCTCAAGTTGGTAACTCAGGAAGTTCAAGTGAACCACATTTACATATTCATCATCAAAGGCAGGATCCATCAAAGGTAAGTATGTTTTTTGCGGAAGGATTGCCACTGTATTTTCAAACTGAAAAAGGTACGATGATGCCAGAAAGAGGGACATACATGAGTGGTAAGTAGAAGGAAAGTAATTCAAACAAAAAGGGTATTCCAAATTGAAATTGGAATACCCTTTTTATTAACCCACAAATGTTTGATACAGTAAGAAAATATTTAAAACGATAACAAGTGCAGCAATGATCCAAGCGATAAAGGTAGTTATGCGGTGATTAACGAGTGCACCCATAATTTTTTTACTACTTGTAAACATAATAAGTGGTACTAATGCAAAAGCAATACCGAATGATAGGACGACTTGGCTCATGACTAGAGCGTAAGTTGGATTTACACCAAAAGCGATAATAACTAATGGTGGAATCATTGTAATAAATCGGCGTAAGTATAACGGAATATGCATTCGAATGAATCCTTGCATGATAATGTCACCAGACATTGTACCGACTGAAGAGCTAGATAAACCAGCTGATAAAAGTCCGATTCCAAATAAAGCAGCGGATGCAGGTCCAACTAAGTTGCTAAATTGATTAAAAGCAACATCAAGATCTTCAACATGTAAGCCGTTTTTAAAGAATAGTGCGGCAGCAACAATTAACATACTTGCATTAATTGCTCCAGCGATAACCATTGCGATAATAATATCAATAAACTCAAAGCGGAAAATCTTTTTCTTTTGTTCATCATTTGTTCCGACTACGCGGCGCTGCGTTAAGGCGGAATGTAAATATATTGCATGTGGCATAACTGTCGCGCCTAAAATACCAGCTGCTAATAAGATACTATCCACGCCTTGGAATTTTGGAATGAATAGTCCTGAAAGTAAAGGACTTAATTCCGGTTTTGCATAGAAAACTTGTACACCAAAAGCGATAACAACGATAAAAATCATTCCTGTTATAATAGCTTCTAATGGACGGAAACTTCTGCGTTGAAATTCAAGAATAATAAATGATCCAGCGGCTGTAATTAAAGCGGCTGGTAACATTGGAATCCCGAATAATAAGTACAATCCGAGTGCCGCTCCAATAAATTCAGCTAAATCAGTCGCCATAATAACGAGCTCCCCTTGAATCCATAAACCGATGGAAACAGGTTTCGGGAAGTTTTCTCGAGCAATTTCAGGAAGGTTTCTACCTGTAGCAATTCCTAATTTAGCGGATAAAGTTTGGATTAATACAGCCATTAAATTAGAAGCGAGTATTACCCAGAGTAATAAATACCCATATTGTGATCCAGCAGCAATATTTGTGGCGAAATTGCCAGGATCAATATAAGCAACTGAAGCGATGAAAGCAGGACCTAAGAATGGTAATAGTCTTTTTAAGCCTTTCGTTTGCCCGCTTAATGCTAAATGCGCTGATTGAACAGTTGTACTTTGAGAAGGGACTTGTTCATCTTTTGATATATCTTTATTCATAGTAGTTTTCCCCTTTAAAATGTTAACTTGATGAAATTATTGTATTTATTCTTACTTATTATTTCAATACATTTAAATATAATATGTGTATTTTCATTTGAACATAAATGTTTCCTTAATGCAAATTATATGACTTTGTGCAATCGATGGTGTGAAGATACGAAATCTTTTTGGAAGTTTATGGTTGATGTGTAAGGGGGAAGATAATAAATTAAAGGGCTATTTTTGAAATTTATGTGAACATAAAGCCTATAATACAGCATATTAATTGATGGAAATGAATTTGTATGATATATAATATATTGGGATTACAACATAACCACAGTGTTTTGGTATGTAATCTTGTTTTTTATTTTTGTTAACTGATAGAAAATAGTATAAAGAGAAGAAAATGGGATGCATAAAACTTTGGATACATTTTCTTATTATATATGTTTTGATATGAACGTTAACTTATACATGATTTTAAAAATTAGATAGGTGGTAGAAATACATTGGCAACTACAAAACCATACAGAGTATTACTATATTACATGTACACAACAATTGAAAATCCTGAAGAATTTGCGGCAGAGCATTTAGCATTTTGTAATTCACTTGAATTAAAAGGAAGAATCCTTGTAGCTAAAGAAGGAATTAACGGAACTTGTTCTGGTACTGTAGAGCAAACAGAGAAATACATGGAAGCAATGAACAACGATCCACGTTTTGACGGTATCGTATTTAAAATAGATGAAGAAGAAGGGCACGCATTCAAGAAAATGCACGTACGTCCTCGTCCAGAGTTAGTTACACTTCGTCTAGAAGATGACATTAACCCACACGAAATAACTGGGAAGTATTTAGAGCCAAAAGATTTTTATGAAGCAATGAAACAAGAAGATACAGTTATCATTGATGCACGAAATGATTATGAGTTTGATTTAGGACACTTCAAAGGTGCGATCAAACCAGATATCGAATCATTCCGTGAATTACCAGACTGGATTAGAGAAAACAAAGAAACACTTGAAGGTAAAAAGATTTTAACGTACTGTACAGGTGGAATTCGTTGTGAGAAGTTTTCTGGTTGGTTAGTTCGAGAAGGCTATGAAGATGTAAGTCAGCTTCATGGCGGAATTGTAACATACGGAAAAGACCCAGAAGTACAAGGTGAGCTTTGGGATGGACAATGTTACGTGTTCGATGAGCGTATCGCTGTACCAGTAAACCAAAAAGAACATGTTATTGTTGGTAAAGACCACTTTACAGGTGAACCTTGTGAGCGCTATGTAAACTGTTCAAATCCAGAATGTAACAAGAAAATTTTATGTTCTGAAGAAAACGAAGCGAAATATTTACGTGCATGTTCTCATGAATGCCGTGTAAGCCCACGTAACCGCTACGTAATACAACATGAATTAACTGAAGAACAAGTAGCTGCTGCGTTAGAACAAATCGAAGCAGGAAAGTAAGTCGAATGAGTATAGCAAAACGAGAAGAAGTTACTCCAAAGTTCATTTTGGAGTAACTTCTTCTTTTTGTCAGTTTTTGTCGGTAAGTCGATATGTTCGAAAAATCGCTGATATATTTCGAGTTTTGCTGATATATTTCGAGTTTCGCTGATATATTTGAAAAATCGCTGGTAAAAATTTCATGTACTGAAGCGCGCTACAGATGGATAATTTGAAAATAAACTTTTTTAATTCTCATCATCTTTCTCTTTCACAGCAGATAACACTGTTTGTTTGACCCATGCTTTTCTTCTTCTATGCTGTACCCCCCATTGATATAACCCTTGTGCACCTAAAATAAGTGAAATGACTATACCGCTAATTGCTATTAAAAGAGCGAAAAATTCAAGGGGCGAAGATATTTTGTTTGAATCGGTGTTTCTTAAAAGATCAATCATAGTAAATCCTAACATTTGGCCTACTACAGAGTAGAGGGTTAAAATTAATAACAAAAGGCTATCTTTTTTTGAAGCGACATTTTCTTGATATTTAAACAAACTATCAAGATTTTGTTTTGCGTTCGAGTATAAAATTTCGATGTTAAAAAGTTTTCTTAAGCGAAAGAAAATATCTTCACTCTGTGATTGGGATACTAGCTCTAAAGAAAAGTAATTCGCTGTAAATGAATTGATTGAATAAATTAATTTCTCTATTTCATTTGTATCTTGTTCAATGTTTAGTTCAGCATAAGCGTTTGCCATTTTTAATAAAACGATTTTATGAAATAGATTTAATAACAAAGCGTAATAAAATTCCCCGTACATTTGACTGGCAAGTTTAGTAATTTCGTGTTCTCCCTCATTTGTTACACATGTGAAAATATGTTCTTCCATTATGAAATAGCGATTGGGTGCCCATCTCTGGTAAGCGTGTTGTTTTAAATAATCATGAATATAAGGAAGATTATTTGCACTCACATATGCTCTACCATCACTTGTTAACCCGGAAAGACTGGAAGTACGATAAACATCCACTTCATTAAGTTCCATATCTTCTTTTATAGATAATAATGTTTGAACGTACATTCTTTGGTCTTCAAAGAATGGAAAGGTTTGAAAGTAAGAGCTTCTTAATCTCTTCTTCTCAAAGAAGTCTGTTACGCCATGAAATAAATAACCGAAAATGAACCTTTCCACTTGGGAATATCTTTTTCCATTACACTCAATACAAATCGTTTCGTTTGTATCATTTTTAGTTTCAAGTACACGGAAGCGGGCGGCAAATTCGATTGCTTCTGATAATGACATTTTTGGAGCTGTTTCTACTTCTGTCCGAATGGTTAAGAAGCCAAGTTCATAAGGACAAAGTGTTATGTCAATAGAATGAATCTTGAATGGAACAGAAATAAGATTTGTTATTAAATATCCATTTGAATTAAGGTCTTTAGAATAGCGCTGTAATCCTTTTTGATGCGCTGAATGAGGAAATAGAATTTTATTTGTAAATGAAAGATAGTATGCTTCCATATTTTGATGTGAAACTTGAAACTTTCCGTAGTATGTATTTTCATTTTCAAGATGATCGAGTCGAAAAGGGCGAAAATCATTTTTCTGTAAGAAAGGGAACATATTTTGTTCATATCCAGTTTTAAAAGAAAACGGGAATATAAATTGAAATATAGCTGTTGTTACATCTTTTTCCTCGATTGTTTGTATTGCCTCCATTTACATTGTTTCCTTTCCATATGTGCTATAAAAACAACATGCCCAAATTCATTTGAAAATAACCACTGTTTTATACTATATAAAGAATGAAAATTCAGCTTATTTAGTAGGGGACATGTATAATGTTATGTATACTAAAAGGTATAAGATTATATTTTGAAAAGGGGGATGTTGTATGCGTATTTTAGTACTAGGAGCTGGTGGCGTCGGAGGCTTTTTTGGTGGCCGATTAGTTGAAAAGGGAGAAGATGTTACGTTTCTTGTTCGTAGTAAACGGAAAAAACAATTAGAGGAAGGAGGACTTGTAATCCGAAGTATGAACGGGGATTTTTCCTTCCAACCGAAATTAATAACGAAAGAAGATAGAACTTCTCCATTTGATGTTATTTTATTTTCAACAAAAGCGTATCACTTAAACGAGGCAATTCAAGATTTGAAGCTGTTTGTAGGTAAAAATACTGTAATCATTCCATTGTTAAATGGTATCGCTCATTTATCATTATTACAAAAAGAATTCGGCGAGGAAAAAGTAATTGGCGGTTTATGCTTTATCGAGACGACGTTAAACGATCAAGGAGAAATTGTACAAACTAGCGCTGCCAACAGACTTGTATTTGGAGAAATTAAGTCTCAAGATCCAGAGAGAATAAAGCATATTTCTAAAGCATTTGCAGATACGAAATCTAGTTTTGTTTTAAGTGAAAATATTACGCAAGATATGTGGCATAAATATTTATTTATTACTGTAATGTCAGGTGTGACAACATTAATGCGTGCACCAATAGGACCAATCCGTGAAAGTGAAGGTGGACGTGATTTTATCCGAAGCTTATTTGAAGAATGTGTGCAAATTATGAGATATATTGGGGCACCAGTTAAGGATGAGATTTCCAAGGAACATATGAAAACAATTGATAAAATTTCATATGACATGAAGTCATCGATGCAGCGGGATATGGAAAAAGGTTCGTCTATAGAAGGAAAGCACTTACAAGGATATTTACTAGATGTAGCAGAACAATTTTCTATAGAAGCACCATTATTAGAAGCAGTATATCAAAATTTGAAAGTGTATGAAGAAATGACCTTTAACAGATCAGCAATAGAATTGGATGTATGAAAAAATAAAAAAGAAAGCAATATATAAGTGTATTGCTTTCTTTTTTATGACAATTTATTTATTTCTTTTCGTTCTATCTGTCAAATTTATTTCCTGTTCACGTTTACTGTATAGTTGATTAATTTCATTTGCTAACGCATCTAAATAGGAATCGGAAAAAATAGGCTTCTTTTCTTTAGACATATGGGTCTCCTTTATCGATTTTTTAGTATTCATTATGTATATTTATCGGCGGATTATGCGCAATCATTTTAAATTTTTTCTTTTTCAAAATTTTTGTTTACATTTTGAAAATAAAGGAGTATTATAATCCACAGTTTCAATTTTCTAAATCGCTGAAACCGCATGGTGCGGGGGACCCGTTCTTATGGATTAATACTTAATCCAATGGGGTGAATCCTTGAAAAAGGTAGGGCTACTCATAGGCCCGAATCCGACAGCTAACCTCGTAAGCGTTATATTGAGAAGGAAGGTGGAGCTTGTGCGACAAAAAATATAATGTCTACAAGTCTATTTCGTTATGGCTTGTAGACATTTTTTGTTTTCTGAAGAAATAGTTTATCCGCTGTAACTAGCAGAAAAGTTCGTACAAAATTAATGGAGAGTGGACAGCAGTGGTTTCATCTATTAAAAGATTTTTAATTGGAAGACCGTTAAAATCAACTGAGCTTGGAGAACAAAAGCTCAATAAAACGAAGGCGTTAGCAATTTTGTCTTCTGACGCTTTATCATCGGTTGCTTACGGTCCAGAGCAAATATTAATTGCTTTAGCAGGTCTTGGAGCAATCGCTTATTGGTATTCTATTCCGATAGCTGTTGGGGTATTAGTATTATTGACAGCCCTTATTTTATCTTATCGACAAATTATTTTTGCTTATCCGCATGGCGGGGGCGCGTATGTTGTATCAAAAGAAAATTTAGGGATGAACCCAGGCTTAATTGCTGGAGGATCTTTATTAGTCGATTATATTTTAACGGTTGCGGTAAGTGTGTCTGCTGGTACAGATGCGCTAACATCTGCTTTTCCTAGTTTACATGCACATAATGTAATCATTGCGATTATATTTGTTATATTTATTACTATTTTAAATTTAAGAGGGGTAACGGAATCAGCTTCCGTTTTAGCATATCCTGTTTATTTATTCGTTTTAGCACTATTTATATTAATTGGTGTAGGGATATATAATATTTTAACGGGACACGTTTCACCGACTTTACACACGCCAATTGGAACGCCGGTTGCAGGAATTAGTTTGTTTTTACTGTTACGAGCATTTGCATCGGGTAGTTCGGCTTTAACAGGTGTAGAGGCGATCTCTAACGCAATTCCAAACTTTAAGGATCCTGCACCTAACAATGCAGCGAAAACATTGCTTGCAATGGGAGCATTACTTGCAGTGTTATTTTCAGGGATTGTTTTCTTAGCTTATTATTACGGAATTACTCCAAGTAAAGAAGTAACAGTTGTTTCTCAAATTGCTGAACAAACATTTGGACGTAATTTCATGTACTATTTCATACAAGGTACAACAGCTTTAATATTAATTCTTGCTGCTAACACAGGATATTCTGCATTTCCGTTATTAGCAGTTAACCTTGCAAAAGATAAGTTTATACCGAGAATGTTTACGATTAGAGGAGACCGCCTAGGTTACTCAAACGGTATTATTATACTTGGAATCGCTTCGATTATTTTAATTGTAGCCTTCCAAGGGCAAACAGAACATTTAATCCCGTTATATGCAGTAGGTGTATTTATTCCATTCACACTTTCTCAAACTGGGATGGTATTAAAATGGCTTCGTGAAAAACCAGAAGGATGGGCTTTGAGATTAACGATTAATTTAATCGGTGCAGTTATTAGTTTTATCGTAATGAGCATGTTCTTTTTAACTAAATTTGCACAAGTTTGGTCGATCCTTATTTTCTTACCTGCCATCATCTTCTTGTTCCATCGAATTAAGAAGCATTACGACGCGGTGGGTGATCAATTAAGTTTAAAAACTTGTGAACCACTTGTTCCAATTGAGGGAAATGTAATTGTTGTTCCTGTAGCTGGTATGACTCATGTGGTGGAAAATTCATTGAACTATGCGAAGGCTCTTTCGGCAGATCAAGTTATTGCTGTATATGTTGCTTTTGACAGAGAAGAGGAAAAGAAATTTGAAGAGAAATGGAAGAAGTGGCAACCTGAAGTAAGGCTTGTTACCTTACATTCTCATTATAGAAGTATTATTCAGCCACTAACAAAGTTTATTGATACAGTACAATATAAAGCGAGTGAGTCAAATTACCGGGTTACTGTAGTTATACCACAGTTCATTCCGAAAAAAGGTTGGCATAACATTCTTCATAATCAGTCTAGTTTACTCATTCGTGCGTATTTACTCTATAAAAGAAATGTTGTTATTACGACAGTTCCATATCATTTGAAAAAATAAGAAGGTTTTTAAGGATAGCTTTACGAAAGTGAAGCTATCCTTTTTGTGTATACACTATGCATAATTGCATATGGGTCTGAAAGTTATATTAATATATTTTTTGTGTCTATGAATAAGTAGAGGTTTTTGTTGTGATATATGGATATTTCAATTGTAAAAGTGAAGCGGATTATATTTTGAAATAAGGACAGGAAAGCTTGAAAATAAAGGGAATGAAAATACTTCTTTACGATAGATAAATAGCTGTGTTTAAATGACCTTACAGTACAAAACTTATATGAAAACAAAACGGAATTTCATATTTACTTACGTTATTTAGTTTAAAATGAATAATATTTTTATGTAATATATTCACTGTATCAATGTGGAAAATGAGATCCGACAGAAAATTTATGCAGTGTTATTCATACTAAGCATATGTGAAAAGTTATGAAATGTTTTATAACAATAAGTAAGTACTGTGGCAATAAAAATTAGGAGAGATGGTTCGTACGTGAATCGCGGTGAGAACGTTCTCTATTTTAACCATCTCAAACTATGTGCAAGAAAATAGAATAATAAAATGCGATAGTAATAGTTGCTAATACATAGGAGGAGTTAAAGTGAAAAAAACTTTAATTACAGGGTTATTGGTTACAGCAGTATCTACGAGTTGTTTTATTCCTGTAAGCGCTTACACTAAGGAAGGGCAAACAGAAGTGAAAACAGTATATGCACAAAATGTAATTGCTCCAAATACATTATCCAATTCAATTAGAATGTTAGGATCACAGTCACCACTTATACAAGCATATGGACTAGTTATTTTACAACAGCCAGATATTAAGGTGAATGCGATGAGTAGTTTGACGAATCATCAAAAGTTTGCAAAGGCAAATGTAAGAGAGTGGATTGATGAATATAATCCGAAGCTAATTGACTTAAATCAAGAGATGATGAGATATAGTACTAGATTTAATAGTTATTATAGTAAGCTCTATGAACTAGCAGGAAACATAAATGAAGATGAACAGTCAAAAGCAGATTTTACAAGTGCATATGGAAAATTACAATTGCAAGTACAAAGCATCCAAGAGAGTATGGAGCAAGATTTATTAGAGTTAAATCGATTTAAAACGGTATTAGACAAAGATAGTAGCAACTTATCAATTAAAGCTGATGAAGCAATAAAAACACTGCAAGGATCAAGTGGAGATATTGTGAAATTAAGAGAAGATATTAAAAGAATTCAAGGGGAAATTCAAGCTGAATTAACGACTATTTTGAATAGACCCCAAGAAATTATTAAAGGTTCTATTAATATTGGTAAACAAGTGTTTACAATTACAAATCAAACTGCGCAGACGAAAACAATCGATTTCGTTTCTATCGGTACTTTAAGTAATGAAATTGTAAATGCTGCAGATAGTCAAACGAGAGAAGCAGCTCTTCGCATTCAGCAAAAGCAAAAAGAGCTACTACCACTTATTCAAAAATTATCACAAACTGAAGCCGAGGCGACACAAATTACATTCGTTGAAGATCAAGTAAGTAGCTTTACAGAATTAATTGATCGTCAAATTACAACTTTAGAAGCGTTATTAACGGATTGGAAAGTTTTAAACAACAATATGATCCAAATTCAAAAGAATGTTGAAGAAGGCACGTATACAGACAGTAGTTTACTTCAAAAACATTTCAATCAAATTAAAAAAGTTAGTGATGAAATGAATAAACAAACGAATCAATTTGAAGATTACGTTACAAACGTTGAAGTACATTAAAAATAAGTAACGATATAGGGAGAGAAGAAAAATGACAAAAAAACCTTATAAAGTAATGGCTCTATCAGCACTTATGGCAGTATTTGCAGCAGGAAATATTATGCCGGCCCATACGTATGCAGCTGAAAGTACAGTGAAACAAGCTCCAGTTCACGCGGTAGCAAAAGCTTATAATGACTATGAAGAATATTCATTAGGACCAGAAGGCTTAAAAGATGCAATGGAAAGAACAGGTTCAAACGCATTAGTAATGGATCTGTACGCTTTAACAATTATTAAACAAGGGAATGTTAACTTTGGTAATGTATCGTCTGTTGATGCGGCTTTAAAAGGGAAAGTGATTCAGCACCAGGATACAGCGAGAGGAAATGCGAAGCAATGGTTAGATGTATTAAAGCCACAGCTTATTTCAACGAATCAAAATATCATTAACTACAATACAAAATTCCAAAACTATTATGATACTTTAGTTACTGCGGTAGATGCAAAGGATAAAGCAACTCTTACGAAAGGTTTAACTAGATTATCAAGTAGTATTAATGAAAATAAAGCGCAAGTAGATCAGTTAGTAGAAGACTTGAAGAAATTCAGAAATAAAATGACATCGGATACGCAAAACTTCAAGGGAGATGCGAATCAAATTACATCTATATTAGCTAGTCAAGATGCTGGAATTCCGCTTCTGCAAAATCAAATTACAACGTACAATGAAGCGATTAGTAAATATAATGCAATTATTATCGGTTCATCAGTTGCGACAGCTCTAGGGCCAATTGCAATTATCGGTGGTGCAGTAGTTATTGCTACAGGTGCAGGAACGCCGCTAGGAGTCGCATTAATTGCAGGTGGTGCAGCAGCTGTAGGCGGTGGTACAGCTGGTATCGTATTAGCGAAGAAAGAACTTGATAATGCACAAGCTGAAATTCAAAAAATAACAGGACAAGTTACAACTGCTCAATTAGAAGTAGCTGGGTTAACGAACATTAAAACACAGACTGAGTATTTAACAAATACAATTGATACTGCAATTACAGCGTTGCAAAATATATCAAATCAATGGTATACAATGGGATCAAAATACAATTCTTTACTTCAAAATGTAGAATCAATTAGTCCAAACGACCTTGTTTTCATTAAAGAAGATTTAAACATTGCGAAAGATAGCTGGAAAAACATTAAAGACTATGCAGAAAAGATCTATGCTGAAGATATTAAAGTAGTAGATACGAAAAAAGCATAATAACAATTAAACGGTTATAGCATTACGTATAGATAAGAGATTTTTAAATAATAGAGAGCTCCTGTTCAGTAGTGAGCAGGAGCTTTTTATATCCTTATAAAGAAAATAGGTGAAAAGTATGCAGAAAAGATTTTATAAAAAATGTCTTTTAACGTTAATGATTGCTGGAGTAGCAACGAGTAATGCATTTCCGTTACATCCTTTTGCAGCAGAACAACATGTAAAGGTGTTACAAGAAAATGCCAAAAATTATTCTCTCGGACCAGCAGGATTCCAAGATGTAATGGCACAAACGACATCGAGCATATTCGCAATGGATTCATATGCAAAATTAATTCAAAATCAACAAGAGACTGATTTGAGCAAAATAAGTTCCATTAATAGTGAGTTTAAAGGGAATATGATTCAGCACCAAAGAGATGCAAAAATTAACGCGGCGTATTGGTTAGATCATATGAAGCCGCAAATTATGAAAACAGATCAAAATATTATTAATTACAATAATACTTTTCAAGCGTATTATAATAGTATGCTAATTGCGATTGATCAAAAAGATAGCGTAAAGTTAAAAGCGGATTTAGAAAAATTGTATGCGGATATTGTAAAGAATCAAAATGAGGTAGATGTATTATTAGGGAATTTGAAAGCCTTTCGCGATAGAATGGCGAAAGACACAAATAGCTTTAAAGAGGATACAAATCAATTAACATCGATTTTGGCAAGTACGAATGCCGGTATTCCAGCTCTAGAGCAACAAATTAATACATATAACGATTCAATCAAAAAGAGTAATGATATGGTCATTACTGGTGGTGTACTATGCGTAGCATTAATAACATGTCTTGCTGGCGGACCGATGATTGCGATTGCGAAAAAAGATATCGCAAATGCAGAAAGAGAAATAGCTAATTTAAAAGATAGAATTTCGGGAGCACAAGCAGAAGTCGTAATTTTGACTGATGTAAAAAATAAAACAACAAACATGACAGAAACAATTGATGCAGCGATTACAGCACTGCAAAATATATCAAATCAATGGTATACAGTAGGTGCAAAATATAATAATTTACTACAAAACGTAAAAGGAATCAGTCCTGAAGAATTTACGTTTATAAAAGAAGATTTGAATACAGCGAAAGATAGCTGGAAAGATGTAAAAGATTATACAGAAAAATTACATGAAGGCGTGGTGAAATAAACAGTGGACTAGTTCTGCTGTTTATTTTTTTTATCCTGTTTTTGTGAGAGTTGAGCTTATAATTTGATATATAAGTTTGCCCTGTGTTTTATCAATGTGGCTTTGGGGGAATGTTTAGCCAAATTGATATTAATAACCTAGATATACTTCTGATCAAGCTTTTTATATGTAATGTTTTAATGAAAAAAGCTATACTGTAAGCAAAACTAAAAATTGGAAAGGAAATATTAGAACATGGAAAACTATTTATTATTTATCCTTACAGCAATGCTAATTATAATAATGCCTGGCCCTGGTTTTGCACTAGTTACAAAAAATACTATATCGTATGGTAAAAATGGTGGAATAAAGACGGTCTTAGGAACGATGTCTGGAATGATGATTCATACAATAATGGCGACGCTAGGACTCTCTGCCATCCTAATGAAATTTTCTATGTTATTTATATTTATAAAATATGCTGGGGCTTTTTATTTAATTTACTTAGCTGTAAAGTCAATTAAAAGTGCTTTTTCTAAAAAAGAAGATTTGTCAGTTTCAGTGGAAATGAATGCTAAGGATAGTGGAACGCTTAAAAGCTTTAGACAAGGATTTACTACGGCAATTTTAAACCCAAAAACGGCTGTGTTTTTCCTTAGTTTTCTACCCCAATTTATTGTGAGTAATCAAAATCATTTCCTTCAATTTCTTTTGTTAGGAGTCACATTTACGGCTTTGACAGCAATATGGTATTTACTTTATATCTCACTCATACGTCAATTAAGAACTTTTTTAAGAAAAGAACGAGTGAACCGTACAATAGAGGGTATTACGGGCGCAGTACTATTAGTATTTGGAGTTAGATTGTTTTTCCAAAAATAAATATGTAAATGAAACGAGAAATAATGGCGGTTATTTCTCGTTTCATTTATTCTAAAGCTACTATTTCACAATTTTATAATGGTTTTAAGGTAGGGAAGTTGATCTTTTTCTCGGATAATTGGCATTATTAACCTCTTATATCAAAGTTAAAATTATTTATATAACAAAGAAGGAACCTATCATACTTCATGATAGGTTCCTTCTTTAAATGCAAAAACTACAAGTGTGTCAGGTTATGTTTCAAATCGTTACCGTTTCCAGAAAGCTCTTATAAAGTTGAATTTCTTGTTATTCTTTACCTGATGCTGATGAGATACCATCATCCAATTATTTTGATTCAATTTAGGATGAATATCTACTGTCGTTTGATAGGCAGTGCATAATAATCAAAAGATAAATCCAGCAAGGCACTTGCTTCTTGACGCAGTAACAGATCTTTCGGACGGAACATAAAGGACCCATCAGCATTGATGGAAGTATCAGGGTCTAGAATTCCTTGGGAGGCAAGTGCTTGAATAGATTGGACTGCCCAATCATCTGCGGCATCAAGTAATTTAACTTTAATAGTTTTATCAGTTTGAATCATTTTCAAATCTTGAATTTGCTTTACGTTTTGAATCATGGTTGCTGCGACCTGTCGGGTAATCGGAGTAGCATGGTTATACTCTGGAATTCCATTCATCATTTTTCCCCTTGCCTCCTTGGATTCGTCTGGAAAACCGTTCCATCCGTGAGCAAGTAACAGCATATCCGCAAATTCTCCTTGTGTCATGGTGTCCATCGGATTAAATAGATTATCTGTCTTAGCACCCATAATATTTAGAGCATGAAGATTATCAATGTGACTTCTATATTTACTCTTTGGTGGCACGTCATCAAAAGGTAGTTTGTTGTTAATTTTCTGAGCATCTGCTACAAAATCAAAGCTTTTAGGAGAGGTGTAGTGAAAATATGTGATTTCTCCTGCTGAATTCTTTTTGAAAGCAACTTTGTTGCCTTCCGAATCTTCAAATAACAACGGATGAATCATTTTCAGAATTTGTTTTCCAGTTGTTCCACCCTCCATGACCAAATTCCCATTTTCATAAGTAAAATGAGTGCGAATTGCAGAGAAACGCGTATTTTGGAATAAGCCCAAGTATTTATGAGCTTCTTTTTCTTCTAACGGAAGATAACTTGTTTTTACTTCATTCTTCTTAGCAGGGAAGTAGTGATCCATGAGAGCTTCATATATGTCTATACTCATCATTGAATCATTATTGTAAGACATGAAGAATGCTGTTTTTTGTTCAGGCACTAAAATCAGCAGTGATTGATGTCCAGGCATACTTCCACCTTTCATTACAACGTGTTGACCGTTAGCAAATTTATTAAAAGGTGTTTCAAATCCAATTGTCGCAACAGGGATTGTCTTATCATCAAAAACTTGATAGGCATGCATCATATCTATGCTTTTTTTACTTACAATTTCTTTGTCTTTAAACGTTCCTTTCTGTAGTTGCATAATCATGTATTTTGACATGTCTTCCGCAGTAGATAAAATGCTTCCTTGTGGCGTATCCCTTAAACCGCTCCCACTTGTTGGAATCGGATCACCAGTGGGACCATAATGTGTAGCCATTCTTTCGAGAAGGTCAGGCGTAAAGCTCATACTCGTGGATTTCATATCTAATGGTTTGAAAATATTTTTTTCCATATATTTCGAGAAAGGGGTGTTAGTAGCATTCTCTACTGCAAACCCTGCGAGCGCAAATGAGACGTTGTCATACGTATAAGCTTCCCCTGGTGGCCGTATCACCGTTGGCATATGTTTAGAGAAAAATTCTTTCATTGGTATACTATTATGAACGTATTCGGGTCCAGTTATATTTGTGAGGTCCGGAAAATCTACCCCGCTAGTATAAGTGAGCATATCAAACAGGGTGAGAGGTTTCCCTGTTTGATTAGGGATTTTTATTCCACCAAGATATTTTTGTACGTCTTGATCAAGTTTAAGCTTTCCTTTATCGACTTGCTGCATCACAGCCAAAGCAGTAAAAGTTTTTGAGACTGAAGCGATTTGAAAGACCGTGTCTTTAGTGACGGGGATTTTCTTTTCTTTATTGGCATATCCATATCCTTTATTGACAACGACTTTTCCATCATGAACGACGACAAAACTAGAACCGTTCACATTATACTTCTTCATTTTTTCTTCAAATAACGGGTCAGCAAAAGATTCTATTTCTTTTTTATTATTAGGTCCTTCCATCATTTGAATATTAGTCGAGGATGCTAATGGTTTTGATTTTTCAGCTTCTAATAATTGTTGGGAACACGCAGAAATCATTGTTGAAGAAGAAAGAAGAACTGCAACAATCCCCAGTTTGTTAATTGCTTGTTTCATTTTTGTACGCTCCTTTAATTGATTTGTTTTTTTGTTAGCGAAACGAGTTAGCACCCGTTAGCGTATGAACAGAGTGTAGCAAGAGGCAAGTCATAGTAGGTAGTGAGTTTTTGTAATATTTATAAAGAAGAACAAAAATTGAGTCGATAAAGCTGTATTAATAGTTATGTCATAAAAATCATGACATTTTGACACTACTGTGTATGACAGAAAAACACTTAGTATCAAAGAGCAGTTATTAATAAATGAGGAGGGGAGATTTTCATTGCGTATGATAAAAAGGTAGAGAGGCATGAAAGGGAAACAGGTATGACATATTTATGAAAAATAAACCAGTAACGAGATTGTTTTAAGGAAAAGAAGTAATTTTTAGGATTAACATACATGTGGAAAAAGAGGGATTTACCGTTTGTTAGGATTCAATAGCGTTCGTGAAAATAATACTGAGTAAAATACTTGCAAATCAACTCTTGTCCATTTGTCTTCGGTAAAGATGAAAGCTGTGTGACTAGTATAAAACAGCAAATAATTACTAATAAAATATGAATAGAGGAGAGGAATATTTTTATGAAAAAGCATTGTCAGATTACATCTACAGGTTTAGGTCTTTTAATGACTGGAAGTTCTCTATTATATACAACGCCAACCTCAATTGTAAAAGCAGAGCCCACTCAAAATGTATCTAGTTCGTTACAAATAAGTACCCAACAAAATCGTACTTCTGTTAAGCAAGCAATGCGGGATACACTACAACTTGGATACCCTGGAATACTCGCTAAAATTTCAAAGGATAGAAAAACGTGGAGTTATGCTGCTGGGGTAGCGGATCTGA
The DNA here is from genome assembly GCF_050630465.1 of Bacillus basilensis. Lineage (NCBI taxonomy): Bacteria > Bacillati > Bacillota > Bacilli > Caryophanales > Bacillaceae > Bacillus > Bacillus basilensis. The sequence goes on from NZ_JBNTQO010000009.1 coordinate 94,152, forward strand.
GAACGAAGAAACCAATGAAAGCAGATTATCGCTTTCGTATTGGCAGTGTGACGAAGACATTCATTGCAACAGTTCTACTTCAATTAGCTGGAGAAAATCGCTTGAATCTAGATGACTCCATCGAAAAATGGTTGCCTGGTGTCATTCAAGGAAACGGATATGATGGTAACCAGATTACGATTCGGCAGATATTGAATCATACAAGTGGGATTGCCGAATACTTAAAGTCAAAAGACTATGATATTTTGGATACAAAAAAAATATATACGGCTGAAGAATTAGTAAAGATGGGAATTTCTCTTCCCCCAGACTTTGCTCCAGGCAAGGGCTGGTCTTATTCAAACACGGGATACGTAATACTGGGTATCCTTATTGAAAAAGTAACTGGAAATAGCTATGCAGAAGAGGTTGAAAATCGGATTGTTGAACCGCTCGATTTGTCGAATACATTCCTACCTGGTAATTCAACTGTTATCCCAGGTACCAATCATGCTCGTGGATATTTCCAACTAGATGAAGCAAGTGGACCAAAAGACGTTACGTATTCTTACCCAGGTAACTCGGATGGAGATATAATTTCTACTGCTGATGACTTAAACAAATTTTTCTCTTACTTGCTTAGTGGAAAATTACTGAAGGAACAGCAACTAAAACAAATGCTTACTACAGTTCCTACAGGAATTGCTGAAATCGGCAGATATGGTCTTGGAATCTATGAAACTAAACTTCCAAACGGTGTATCGATATGGGGACACACAGGTGGCTCTCCAGGTTTTTCTACTCTTGCTGGAGGCACACTTGGAGGAAAGCATACATTGGCAATCAACTTAAATAACCGCATAGCTAATAGTCCTGATCCTTTTAAAAATATTTTACTTGCTGAATTTCGCAAGTAGGCAAAAAGGAAAAACGGATAAACTTTGTCATAGTTTATTTTTGAACAGCTGACTCATTATATCATTTTCAACAAAAACTGACGTTCTAGTATTTCGATAAAATGATGAAAATAAGGACAAATATAAACTAAGTACAATAAGTGTTTAAGAATTATTCACTGTAAAGAAACAAGAAGTTAATCAAGGTTTTTTATCCTCCACAACTAGGTAACCATGATTATTTTATTGAAGTAGGGAGGTGAAATTCAAAAGCATAATAATTTTATATGCAGCAAGCACCTAAGATATGTTACTGGAATAACAAGGGTAGGTATAGATTTATTTGGAAATACAAAAAAATTTTATCTCTTAAAATCTATTACTACGTATTATTTAGTAGATGAAATGTGGAACCAAGGAATTTATACGTATGATGCATGAAATCAAGGAATTGATTATGACACGTCGTTTCTTTCAGGAATCCTTATTATAAGGATTCCTATTTTATATCAAAAAATTTGCAAAGAAAAAAGATAAAATCGGGAGTACAATCTTATCTTTAGCATAAAGAATTAGCGTATGAACAGAGTATAGCAAGTGGCGAATCATATTCGATAGTGAACTTTTTGTCATATTTATAAAGGATAACAAAAGTTGAGTGGAATAAGGCTGTATTGATAGTTATGTCATACAAACCATGACATTTTAACACTACCGTATTTGACAGAAAAATACTTAGAATAAAAGAGTGGCTTTTAACGCATTAGCAATGAAAGAGGAGGAGAGATATTAATGACGAAAGCATTAGCTCAAAAAACTTTGCAAGATTTTTATTTCTTGTTATTTACCTTTGTATCCGGTTTTTTTTACTTTTGTTTCTATCTGATCAGCGTTACATTTGCATTAGTAATGACGATTATCTTTTTGGGTATTCCCTTATTAGCATGGGTGCTGCAAACAACTCACACGTTTGTTCAGTATGAACGTATTCAGACAAAGGTTTATACAGATATATCGATAGAGTTATTCGAACCAAGAAAAAAAGAGGAGGGAGATAAATGGATTAAAGCGAGAGATACAATCCTCAATAATAGCAACTGGAGGGCTATTTTTTGGCTCATGCAGAAATTTTTGGTCGGAATAATGAGTCTTATATGTGCTGTTTTACTGTATGTAATGCCACTAGTATGTATCGTTACACCCTTACTTTTTCGATATTTTAATATATACTTATTGGGCATAGCTGTGGATTCATGGGAGACAGCAATTTTTGTCATGATTGTTGGTTTCATTCTCATCGTGATACATAATTTTATTGGAAACTGCTTAGTTCAAATTATTGGAATGTACACGCGTTCCATGTTTAAAGCTATAAAGGAGTGATAATTTGTTTAAGACTTTGAAACTATGGTTTTGGTATGATTGGACCTTACTTTGTATACGTTTTATTATTTGGCTATCATTGATATCAACGACTATCCAACAACAAGATCATTTGACAGTACCATTTTGGATCATTATTCTTTGGGAAATAGTTTCATTCTCAGTACCTTGGATTTGTTTAATGTTTAGTTATCGCTATTATTTGTTTACTGAAATAATATTATTTGGCGGAGTGTGTTTCTATTTAACTTTATTATTTCCGTCAGCGTATCTTACTTTTTTAATGCCAACTTTTATGATTGCGGCAAATAGTGCTCATAAATCTTACCGTTGGTCGGGTCCTACCACAATTATTTTATTCCCATTGCTTATTGCGATATTTTCCAAAGTAACAGATTTATGGGCAATCATCCTACAACTCAGTTTAGCTTTTGCTATGGGCTCTTTCTTTCGTTTACTGGCTATTAATTACCGTCAAAGTGAAACTATTCGAAACCAGAAACATGTATTGGAACAATACGTATCCCAAGTTGAGCGGATTACATTACTTGAGGAACGTGACAGGCTCTCAAAAGACTTACACGATACGATGGGGCATTCCTATACTTCAATTATTATGGGGATGGAAACATTACGTATGGAATTAAAGTCTAAAGAAGGAGAGCAACAGCTCGATTCATTATTACAATTGGCCCGTAACAGTATGGAAGAAGTAAGGCTGTATTTACATCAATTGGATTTATCGCAAGAATCGCTTCCCTTAGCTGTCACATTACAACAATTGACAGACGAATTTAAGAAACATGTAAAAGTAAATGTACGTACTCAAATAATAGGGGAAGAGTATATGGTCTCTAAACAATCAAAAATGACACTATATCGGAGCTTGCAGGAATCACTAACAAATGCTGTTCGCCATGGGCATTCCACAGAAATCATTGTGTCACTTCATTTTGAACCACAACAGATAAGATTGGATGTACAGGATAATGGCTGTGGGGCAGAAGAATGGAAGGATGGTTTTGGATTAACTGCAATGAAAGAGCGTGTAAGTCAGTTGCAAGGAAGAGTCATTGTTTATTCCAAAAAAGGGGAAGGGACATTAATTTCATGTGTTTTACCAAAACAAGTACAACTTTCTAATGAACAAATCCGCCTGTGTATTGTCGACGATCATTCTTTTATCCGAGAAAGTCTTCATACAATTTTGGATGGACAGGAGGATTTACAAGTAGTGGGAATGGCTGAAGATGGAGAACGGGCTTTGGAATTGTGTGAGAGATTAAAACCAGATGTAGTATTAATGGATTTAGAGATGCCAAATCTAGATGGGATTCATGCGACTAAAGTGATTAAGGAAAAATGGCCGGACATTCGTGTACTCATTCTGTCAACCTTTCAGAATACAGAAAGGGCAAAAGAAATCATACGAAATGGTGCGGATGGATACTTATTGAAATCCATAGATTCGCGTGAACTAGCTGAATCAATTCGTCTAGTCTATCGAGGAGGCACGATGATTACTCATGACTTGTTCCATAGAATGTGGGAAGAAAATGAAGAAACAGGATTATTTGAATCACGATCAGATGGAAAAGAGTATGGATTAACGAAACGAGAATTAGAGATTTTGGAACTATTATCACAAGGAAGCCGTTATAAAACAATAGCTTCGACACTTTACTTGTCAAACGGAACGGTAAGAAATTACGCCTCCAATCTTTATGAGAAGCTAGGAGTTAAAAATCGAGAAGATGCAGTACAAAAGGCAAAAGATATAGGATTACTTTCTTGACTCTCTCACTTGAACTAGTTAGCTGAAGTCAATGGGGAACTTACAGATAATACAGGGCATTACTACCCAATCCTACATTTGAAACTAAAATGAAAAATAAAGATTTGGAACGCCACTGCTTTTTTGTGAATAAAGTTGTTTAAAAAGGTTATTCGGATTTTCTTATCGAAAAAGTAAAACACTATAGACGATGACTATAAAATTTGTAGACTATAACTGAAATTGAAACAAGGTTTAAGGTAGATGAATATTTTATTCAAAACTATTTTCACAGAGGTCTGGTAAATAGTTTTTATATTCGCTAGTACATCGGTCCTAAATCTGAAAGCAAGATAGGTGTTTTGGTCAATAACATCTGTAATATAGATGTTATTGACCCAATTTAGAAAATATCTATTAAGTTGCCATGAGTAATTAATTTTAGAATTGAAAGAGGAATTTCTGTAAATTCGAGGATAATAATACTCACTAAATTAAAGCTCTCTATAAAGAGAAGAATTTAGAAACTAAAGAAATTAGTATAATAGTGCTTGATTGTAGTCAAATATAAAATAAGTCGTTTTGAATTGAAGTAAGATGTGTAATTGGAAAAGATAACAGGTTAATATATTTCTAATCATTTAAAGGGAAGGGCATGTGATTGAGGTGAATAATACATATAATGAAAAGACGCATACATCGATTAAACAATTATTAAAAAAGTTTTCATCAAAAGCTCCTGGCTGTGCATATATTGCTAGTTTAGATAGCGGAGTAACTTATAAGGGTGCAGTTGGCTTAGCTTCTATAGAGAAAAATCTACCCATAACTACCAAAACCGTTTTTAATGTAGCCTCAGTTTCTAAACAATTCACAGCATTTTCTATATTACTCTTAGAACAAGAGGGGAGATTAAGTTTAGATGATTCAATTGTAAAGTTTGTCCCTTCTATAGGAGCATATGCTGAACCTGTAACATTGAGACAACTAATTCATCACACTGGTGGACTAGTTGATTATATGGAATTGGCTGAAGCAGAGAATATTAAATATACTGACAAATTAACTGTAGAAGAATCGCTAAAACACCTTAATGGTCATCAAATCGCAAGGTTCCCAGTTGGCACAAAATTTGAGTATAGCAATACAGGGTATTTTTTATTATCACAAGTGATAGAGAAGGTAAGTGGCAAGTCTCTATGTCAGTTTACAAAGGATTGTATTTTTGGTCCTTTAAATATGAGGGCCACAACAATTGTGGATTACTATCCAACTACTGTAGCAATTGCTAGTGGATATTCGAAGAATGAGCAGGGAACATATAAAATCTATGAAAGCCCTTGGGAACATACAGGAGATGGGGCAGTTCATACAACAGTTGAAGACCTGGTAAAATGGGGAGAAAATTTAACGACAGGTACCGTTGGTGGAAAAGACCTCGTTAAAAGAATGAGCGAAATAGGTCCGAAAATTTCTCCAACTGGAGAGACAATTATTGACAATGAAGATTATGCTTTTGGGCTGAGGCTTGCAAAAGGTTTTAACTGTCGATACTTAGAACATTCAGGAAGTTGGGCAGGTTATCGTTCACACTTCATGCGTTTTCCAGAAGAATATTTGTCTGTTGCGGTACTAAGTAACTATGATGAATTTGACTCTAAAAAATATGCTAATAAAATAGCAGAAATTGTTTTAGAAAAGTAAAAAAATAGATCTTAGAATACAGTATTTGGATTTGGTTTATATTGTTTAAAAGAATTTACCTTACACTTTCTCAAAATCCAATCAAAAAACGGAAATGACCTTAGAATCAGATTGGTATTTTTAATATTAGGAATACTCAATACGATTGTTGCGGTAATATTACAAAATGAGTATCCCTGCATTCTCATTTTTATTTAATAAGAACGTAGGGACATAATAAATACAAAGTTTGCGTTGTGGGGGGTAATAGCTTTTCTTAGATTCCTTCGGTGTTGCTTACCTGCCTGATAACTTGTTTATCTTTTTTGAAAAATAATACCTACCTAAGTTTATTTGGCGTTCTCATTTTTAAGGAGAAAAAGTGTTTTAAGGTTTTTTTAGTTTATTTAAACAAAAGTTCACTTTGTTTCGGTTCTTAAGTTGATGGGAATGGGTCACCATCAAAATGCAAATTTCGCACGCTAAGGAATTTCTATGTTAATAAACTTGGTTTTACCGTACATTAAGGAAGCTCCATAAACGATATTTAATGTTTGTTATTGAATGGCTTTGTTATCGTTACTACAGAAAAAGCAAAAAAGAATGAATTGCATATAAATCGATTTATATGTTTCAAGTGTATTTATATTGAGTTTGTAAATCTACACAATAAGATTTCATTGTATATAATAAGTGTAATAGAAGTTCAGTTAGATAAAATTCGGTAGTCGAAATTTCTTACATAAAGCTGTATAATGCTTGTAACGAAAAGGAAATGCAGGAAAGGATATGTAATGAGTTACTATGGATAAAGATAAACAACAATTAAGCGTTGAAGTTGCGAGGTTATATTATCAATCAGATTATAGTCAGCAAGAAATTGCTAATAAATTAAATATTTCAAGACCGACGATTTCGAGATTATTAAAGTACGCGAAAGAAAAAGGGTTTGTTCAAATTAGTATAGCCGATCCATTTGCGGATTTAGATAACGTTGGGAATTTATTGAAAGAAAAGTACAGCTTGTTAGAGGCACATGTCGTATTTTCTCCAGTGCCAGAATATGCAACGATTACAGAGTATATAAGTAAATATGCAGCTGAGTATATGGAAAAGACGGTTAAAAACGGTGATATCGTTGGTGTAAGCTGGGGAATGACGATGTATGAAATCGCTAGAAAAATCGTACCGCAACATGTAAAAGGGGTAGAAGTTGTCCAGTTAAAAGGCGGTATTAGTCATTCGAGTGTAAATACATATGCGAATGAGACGATAGCTTTATTTGCAGATGCTTTTCAAACGACGCCAAGAAATTTACCTCTTCCAGTTATATTTGATAATGCAGTGACAAAAGAATTAGTAGAGCAGGATCGACATATTCATCACATTATCGAAATGGGGAAACAAGCGAATATTGCAATTTTTACTGTAGGAACAGTGCGAGACGAAGCACTATTATTCAGATTAGGTTATTTCGATCAGGATGAAACAAGTTTACTCAAAAAACAATCGGTCGGTGACATTTGTTCACGTTTCTTTGATGGAGATGGAAATATTAGTAGCGAAGAGATTAATCAGCGTACAATTGGAATTGAGTTAGAGGAACTGAAATTAAAGAAACGCTCTATTTTAGTTGCAGGTGGTAATAGAAAAATAAAAGCAATTGATGGTGCGTTACGTGGCGGGTATGCAAATGTTTTAATTATTGATCAGCATACAGCAAAAGAACTGTTACATTATCAAAAAGGTTAGAAATAAAAGGCTTTCTCAAGATGTTAATCTTGAGAAAGCCTTTTATTTTGTTATGTATGAATTATAGAGGTCTTTTTTGAACACAAATTTCCTTTTTAAAAATAATTATGGATATTGAGATACATACTACCATTGTTAACATAAAAATTTTGATTTTATATATGAAGTGTTTCTTATTTAGAATGCACTTTATTTACTATAAGAAAATTCCTTTTTAAAAAGAATGAACAAAATTTCAAAAGTGTATTTACATTTGTTCAACTAAGAGTTAGAATGAAGTTGTTAAAAGATATGAGGAGTGATAATAATGAATATTGCAAAGTTAATTGACCATACAATTTTAAAAGCTAATACTACAAAAGAAGATGTTATGAAAGTAATCGAGGAAGCAAAGGAATATAAATTCGCTTCTGTTTGTATTAATCCTACATGGGTGAAGCTAGCTGCTGAAGAATTAGCTGGACATGATGTAGACGTTTGTACTGTAATCGGTTTCCCATTAGGAGCAAGCACGACTGAAACAAAAGCATTTGAAACAAAAGATGCTATCGCAAAAGGTGCAACTGAAGTTGATATGGTAATCAACGTTGGTGCTTTAAAAGATGGCGACAACGAATTCGTTGAAAAAGACATTTATGAAGTAGTACAAGCAGCAAAAGGAAAAGCTCTTGTAAAAGTAATCATTGAAACTTGCCTATTAACAGATGAAGAGAAAGTACGCGCTTGTGAATTATCAGTAAAAGCTGGTGCTGATTTCGTAAAAACTTCAACTGGATTCTCAACTGGCGGAGCAACTGCTGAAGATATCGCATTAATGCGTAAAACAGTTGGACCAAACGTTGGTGTAAAAGCATCTGGTGGCGTTCGTACACGTGAAGATGCAGACAAAATGGTAGCTGCTGGAGCTTCTCGCGTTGGAGCTAGTGCTAGTGTTGCAATCGTATTAAATGATGCAAAAGGTGCTACAGATAACTACTAATCATTAATGAAGTCGTGAGCAATAGATACACAAAGTAAAGTGTATCTATTGCTTTAACAATTGAAACAAATGTAAGCGGATACGAATGGGAGGAAACGGCTTATGAAATACTTAATCGGTGTTTTTGGCCTCGTATTGATTTTAGGTATCGCTTGGCTTGCTAGTAATGATAGAAAGAAAGTCAAATATCGCCCAATCATAACGATGGTTATATTACAATTCATTTTGGGGTTTCTATTATTAAATACAAGTATCGGGAATATATTAATTAGCGGAATAGCAGATGGTTTTGGAGAGCTATTAAAATATGCCGCTGACGGTGTGAATTTCGTATTTGGTGGATTAGTAAATCAAAAAGAGTTTTCATTCTTTTTAAGTGTATTAATGCCAATCGTATTTATATCAGCTTTAATAGGTATTTTGCAACACATTAAAGTGCTACCTATTATTGTGAAATCTATCGGTCTAGCATTAAGTAAAGTAAATGGAATGGGGAAACTAGAATCATATAACGCTGTAGCTTCTGCGATTTTAGGACAATCTGAAGTATTTATTTCAGTTAAGAAGCAACTAGGATTATTGCCAGAGAAAAGAATGTATACATTATGTGCATCTGCAATGTCTACTGTTTCGATGTCTATCGTTGGATCATATATGGTGTTATTAAAACCGCAATATGTTGTAACCGCTTTAGTGCTTAACTTATTCGGTGGCTTCATCATTGCTTCTATTATTAACCCTTATGAAGTTACTGAAGAAGAAGATATGTTAGAAGTACAAGAAGAAGAAAAGAAGACCTTCTTTGAAGTATTAGGGGAATACATTATAGATGGATTTAAAGTTGCGATTACAGTAGCAGCTATGTTAGTCGGTTTTGTTGCTCTTATCGCATTCGTTAATGCAGTATTTAAAGGTGTAATCGGTATTTCATTCCAAGAAATCCTTGGTTATGTATTTGCGCCATTTGCATTTATTATGGGTGTACCTTGGCATGAAGCTGTTAATGCCGGAAATATTATGGCAACAAAATTAGTATCAAATGAATTTGTCGCTATGACAGATCTAGCACAAGGAAACTTTAATTTCTCAGATAGAACGACAGCGATTATATCTGTATTCTTAGTTTCATTTGCAAACTTCTCTTCAATTGGAATTATTGCAGGAGCAGTTAAGAGCTTAAATGAAAAGCAAGGGAATGTAGTCGCAAGATTTGGTTTGAAATTACTTTTCGGTGCAACATTAGTAAGTTTCTTATCAGCAACAATCGTGGGCTTATTATTTTAATAGATTCATATAATATAAAAAGGAATGGTGATTGTAATGAGAATGGTAGATATTATTGCGAAAAAACGTGACGGTAAAGAATTAACGACTGAAGAAATCAAATTCTTTATTAATGGATATACAGACGGAAGTATTCCTGATTATCAAGTGAGTGCACTTGCAATGGCAATCTTCTTTAAAGATATGACAGATCGTGAGCGTGCAGATTTAACGATGGCAATGGTGGAGTCTGGAGAAACGATCGACTTATCAGCAATTGAAGGAATTAAAGTAGACAAACATTCAACTGGCGGTGTTGGTGATACAACAACATTAGTATTAGGACCATTAGTAGCTGCTTTAGATGTACCAGTAGCAAAAATGTCTGGTCGTGGTTTAGGACATACAGGCGGAACAATCGATAAATTAGAAGCTGTAGAAGGATTCCACGTTGAAATTACGAAAGAGCAGTTCATTGATATTGTAAACCGTGACAAAGTAGCTGTTATTGGACAAACTGGTAACTTAACGCCTGCAGATAAAAAAATCTATGCATTACGCGATGTAACAGGAACAGTAAACTCTATTCCTCTAATTGCAAGTTCAATTATGAGTAAAAAAATTGCAGCTGGTGCCGATGCAATCGTACTTGATGTGAAAACAGGTGCTGGCGCATTCATGAAAACAGAAGAAGATGCAAAAGAATTAGCACATGCAATGGTACGTATCGGAAATAATGTAGGACGTCAAACTATGGCTGTTATTTCAGACATGTCACAACCACTTGGTTTTGCAATTGGTAACGCTCTAGAAGTGAAAGAAGCGATTGATACGTTAAAAGGCGAAGGGCCAGAAGATTTAACAGAATTAGTACTCGTATTAGGAAGTCAGATGGTTGTACTTGCGAAAAAGGCAAATACATTAGAAGAAGCGCGTGAAATGTTAATTGAAGTGATGAAGAACGGAAAAGCAACTGAGAAGTTTAAAGAGTTCTTAAGCAATCAAGGCGGAGATAGCTCGATTGTAGACAATCCAGAAAAAATGCCACAAGCGAAATATGTAATTGATGTACCTGCTAAAACTTCAGGTGTTATTTCTAACATTGTTGCAGATGAAATCGGTATCGCAGCTATGCTACTTGGTGCTGGCCGTGCAACAAAAGAAGATGAAATTGATTTAGCTGTAGGGTTAATGTTACGTAAAAAAGTGGGCGATGCAGTAAAAGAAGGCGAGCCGTTCGTAACGATTTACGCAAATCGTGAAAATGTAGAAGATGTAAAAGCTAAAATTTATGAGAACATTTCTATCGCTGAAACAGCAGTAGCTCCTACATTAGTTCATACAGTTATTACTGACTAATCATCATTACACTTACTTTGAGGGGGAAATAATATGGATAAGAAAAAATATATTGAAGAAGCAAATAAGATGTTAGCAAAAGCATATATTCCGTATTCAAAATTTCCTGTTGGTGCAGCGTTAGTTACGAAAGAAGGTAAAATCTATACTGGTTGTAATATAGAAAATGCTTCTTACGGTTTATGTAACTGTGCAGAAAGAACAGCGATCTTTAAAGCAGTATCAGAAGGTGAGCGCGATTTTAGTTACTTAGTTATTACAGGCGAAACGGACGGACCGATTTCACCGTGTGGTGCTTGTAGACAAGTAATTGCTGAATTCTGTGATCCGAAAATGCCTGTATTATTAACGAATGTAAAAGGCGATGAAAAAGAAGTAACTGTTGAGCAGTTACTGCCAGGTGCTTTCTCAATTGAAGATTTAAAATAAGTTAAAAAGCCATTTCGCAATTTATAATTGTGGAATGGCTTTTTTATTTTCAGAAATTGAGTGTAATATTTTGTTCATATTCCGTTCATATACTTTGCGTAAAATGATTGCAGCGAATATATAAAATTTACAGCAGGAGGAATAGAATAAAGAAATTATATAATGCAGCATTTACTTCATTATTTGTTTATGATTTTGCTCGAAAAATCTTTTAAATAGATAGGGGTGGGGAGTATGAGTTTAGCACTTTTATCAAGTATCGTAGCAGTCTGTATAGCTGTTGGAGTAATGTTTCTTCGCTTGAAGGCAGCAAAAAAGCCGGTAACGAAAAAGAAAATAATATTGCCGCCACTTTTTATGAGTACTGGCACCATAATGTATTTTTTACCGGAGTTTCGATTAACATCGTTAGAAATAGTAGAGGTAATTATCGCAGGGCTTATTTTCTCTATATTTCTTATTAAAACAACAAAGTTCGAAATAAGAGATGAACAAATATATATGAAACCGTCAAAAGCATTTATATTTATTTTAGTCGGATTATTAGCTGTACGAGTAGCATTGAAATTATATTTAAGTCAATCGATTGATTTAGCAGAGTTAAGCGGAATGTTTTACTTACTCGCATTTGCGATGATTATATCGTGGAGAATTGCGATGTATCGCTCATATATTAAATTGGAAAAGAACATAAAAAGAGCTGGAATTTCTATATAGGAAATCCAGCTTTTTTTATGTTTTATTGAAATTCTTTAGCGCGGAACTCATTTGCTTAATTTTAAACGTATTTGAGCATCTTGTAATGCCGCCGGGGTAACGTTAAGACCATGTTGATCAACAATTTTTGTGTTTAATAAAATGGAATCTAAGCTTCCACGAAATGTTTGTGTATAGTTTTGACGCAACATTTGTTGTTCTTGTTTTTCATCAACTGTTAATCCAGATGCTTTTTCTTTTTTTGATAATTCGTTAATACGGAATAAAATGTTTTTCATTTGTTTCACCTCTAGTTAAATTTAATTACATTAGCTACTTACTAATGTATAGTTATTGTAACCTATCTCTCATTAAGTGTCAACGCCTATAAAAATTTCTTTTTTGTAAGGGTATGGGTTGAGAAAAGATGTAAATAACTTACTAATACTTGAAATAGAAAAGATAACAATATACAATACCTTAGTAGGGTATTGTATATTGTTTTACATTATGAAAGTAATAAGCAAAAAGGAGTATGTAATAATGAATGCAGTAATTTCAAAAAAAGAAACAATCATCTCATATACGATTGCTATTTTATTTATTTTAGCTATGGTAACAGCGGGTGTGTTATTGAATGATCCGGAAGTCATTTTGCCGGAAATAGCAGCGATGGCAATTGCTTTATGGGCGTATCGTGAGCCAGGTTGGTTAAGGCAGCCAGAAAAAATCTTTATTGCACCGTCAATAACAGCTGTGATTGGTTTTATGGTTAATCAAATGGATATAGCCTATTTAGAGAAAGTAAGCATAACGCTTGTATTTATGATGCTGTTTTTACGTGTAATTCAATCTAATTTAGCACCATCTATTGCGACAGGTTTATTACCATTAGTAACAAATGCGACGGAATGGTCATTTGTTATCGCGGTATTCGCTTTAACATTTATATTAATGCTTGGTGTTCTTATATTTAAATTAAACAACGGTATTGAGCGAAAAGTGCATATTCAATATAAATATATGATTGTATTTCTCATACTAAATTTTGTGTCGATCAGTTTATGTTGGATAACTGGTTATGAACAATTGGCAGTGATTCCACCAATATTAGTTGTTGTGTATGAATCACTTCAAAAGCCGATGTATAATGAAAAAATGGCTTTTAAACAAATAGTAGTACTAACTATATCGGCAACTGTTGGAACGGTATTGTATTTTACAATTAATTCATGGATTATAGTTACGTTATTAAATATGATATTGATGCTTATATTATTAAAAATTATCGGTGTACGTATTCCAGCAGCGTATGCATTTCCATTATTGCCGCTCGTATTTCCTGATGAAACGATAAAGATGTTACCAGTAGCTTCATTTGTTGCGGGGGTATTTTTATTTGGTGCAGTACTACTGTATAAAAAATGGGAGATGAAGCAAAAGGGCATGCAGAAGAGTTAAATATAATTTGTAAAAAAGGTAAGTTCAAGTCACTGGAACTTACCTTTTTTATTTATACCCAATATAAAGATATATCATAAAGTCCAACTAAAATGAGTAGTACCCCTGCTATAAGCTGAATGTTTTTTCCTACTTTTCTGCTCTTTTTAAGTAGTGCCCCATTTAATCCAAGGTAGGAGATGATAAACATTAATATAACGATAGGGAGAGCAGTTCCTATCGAAAAGAATGTTGGAAACAAGTATCCATAATTAGATGAGAAAGATAACGGGATTAATGTTCCGAAAAATAGAACGAACATAGTTGGGCAGAAAGCTAAGGAAAAGAAGAATCCGAGTAAAAATGAACCAATTTCATTTTGTTTTCGTATAAATTTGAAAGAGAAGAAATTTATACCTTTTATAATACCTGCCAACATGAGCCCCATTAAAACTAATAAAGGTCCCATCATTTTTCTTAACCATGGGAAATACAAAGTCAATATTTGCTGAATCTCTTTTCCTAAAAACCATACTAATAGTCCGAGTGTCGTAAAAGCTATTATTTTTCCTAAAATGAATAACAGTATATGTTTCCATGCATATCCCTTTTGTAAAGATTGATTGCTATAAAGTGTAATAGCACTAATGTTTCCTGTTAATTGGCAAGGAGCAAGGGTACCTACTATACCTAATAAAAACGCAAATAAAAGAGGAATTGATTTCGTAGTATTCGCGATAGCCATTAAAGGAGACATGAGTTGATAACTCCATTCACTAATTGCTGAAAACACGTTATATTCACCTTTCTAATTAAATTGGAATGTGCCCTCTTTAGTAAGTTGCTTCCACGTTTTACCTTCATCTGTAGAGAGGAACACACTTGCTTTCGCTGTAGCAAATACGATTTCAGCTGAATTTTGAGGGTTTTGTGATATATACATGATTGTATCTTTAGAGTCTAAAGATGGAATTTGTATGCTAGTTTCTTCGTTTGTAGCAATTGATTTTTTCGTTAGTGATTGCTCATTTTGCTTATTGATAGAGGCATATATCATGTCTTCATTACTTAATGTAACTGCGGTCGATTCAATTGATTTAGAAAATAGTTCAAATGTATTTCCAGAATCCGTAGATAAATATACGCCGTCTTTAGCGCTTACTGCGACTACACTAGATTGATCCGGATGTACTGAAAAGGAATGAATCGTACTTGAAAGACCTTTTAACTTACTATTTTTCCAATCTTGTCCGTTGTTCGTACTGAAATAAAAACCTTGTTGTAATTTAGAATTTGGACGCTCATTGTATAAATAAATTGCTTCCGTATTATATCCGACAGCGAGGTTATGAAAATCAGATTCTCCGTAAAACGCTAGCTTTTCAAGAGTATTACCGCCATCAGAACTTTTCATTAATCCTAAAGGATTTTTTAAATTTGCATCTGGTTCAGGATGACCGCTGGCAAAAAATCCATTTCTCGTTGCCTGGAAGCCCATATAATCGTGTAGCTGTTTAGCAGTTTCTAACCATTTTCCATTTTGATAAACTTTTATACCACTGTGGGTTGCGATAGAAATCCCCGGCATATTTCCTACAAAGCCAATTCCGTGAATGTGCTCGATTTTTCCAGATGTAATCTCTTTATAGAAGTTTTGCGGAATCGTATTTACTGTTTCTGTGTTTTTTGTCTGAGATTGTATTGTTTCTTTCTTTACTGTTGCTGTTTCGGCGTTGCTAGAACATCCTGAAATGATTAATAAAGAAGTAATTGCTAATCCTGTTGCCACATAATGCTTCAAATTTGTAGGCTCCTTTCCTATATATGAGATTTTAAGTATATGGAATAAATGTCAAGAAATTGTGGAGTGGTATGCATAATTTAGCTTAAAAGGGGCCCTAATAATGAAAATTTTCCTGTCTCTATGAGTACTATTAATTGACGAAAAATTATAACAATAATAGAATAATTGTATTGGATAATTAGATTTACAAGCATACATAGAACGCTAGGGGGATTATAATGAAATCAACATTCTTTGCTCAAAATAGAGAACGATTAGTAAACACATTACCAGATGAATCTATTACTATTTTATTTGCTGGACAAGCACCTCATATGTCAGCGGATGCACATTATAAATTTGTGCCAAATCGAAATTTTTACTATGTAACAGGAATCGATGAACCAAATGTTATTTTCATGTTGAAAAAGTTTGGAAATAGTGTAGAAGAAATACTTTTCATTGAAAAGTCAGATCCAGTAATGGAAAAATGGGTTGGTAAAACAGTTTCTAACGAAGAAGCAGAGAAAATTTCAGGTATAAAAAAAGTTGTATATTTAGATAGCTTTGAAAAAACAATGTCAAATATACTTTTTACAGAAAATGTGAAACATCTATATTTAGATTTAGAACGTCGTGAGTGGAATGGTACAGAGACAAAAACGCTAGCGTTTGCTAAACATGTAAGAGAACAATATCCACACGTAACAATTGGTAATGTATATCCGAACATTTGTGAATTGCGAGTGTTTAAAACAGATGAAGAAATTGAAATTATTAAAGAAGCAATTGCTGTAACGAAAGACGGTATTTACAATGTGTTAAAGCATGTAAAAGCAGACATGATGGAATATGAATTAGAAGCTCAGTTTGATTTCACACTAAAATCATCTGGCATTAAGCATCATGCGTTCAATACAATTTTGGCAAGTGGGAAAAATGCTACAGTTCTTCATTATGAAGATAATGATGCACAAATTCAAAATGGTGATTTAGTACTGCTAGATTTAGGCGCTCAAAAAGATTACTATAACGCTGATATTAGTTATACATTCCCGGCAAATGGAACATTCTCGAGTCGCCAAAAACAAATTTATAATATCGTATTAAAAGCATTGAAAGAAACAACAGAGATTATTAAGCCAGGCTTAAAGTTCGCTGCATTAAATGCGCATGCTAAAAAAGTACTCGCAGAAGGGTGTAAAGCAGTTGGTTTAATACAAGAAGATGAGGAACTGTCTAAATATTATTATCATGGTGTCAGCCATTTCCTTGGTTTAGATACGCATGATGTAGGGACATACAAAGATAGAGTATTAGAAGAAGGCATGGTTATTACAATTGAACCTGGGCTTTATATTGAAGAAGAATCGATTGGAATTCGTATTGAAGATGATATTCTTGTAACGAAAGACGGATACGAAAACTTGTCAAAAGATATCATTAGAGAAGTGGAAGAAATTGAAGAGTTTATGAGTGAAAATAATGTAAATGTAAATGTAAAAGAAGATGAAGTTGTTACGAAATAATAATTAGAAGAGACGCTCAATTTTGGGCGTCTTTTTATTTAGCTCATTGCATATCTCCATATTTTCTTGAAAATCATTTTTTATAATGATTTTGAAAAAGAAAAAGGAGCGGTTTCCATGAAGAGATTTTTGTTAACAGCAGTTACAGTCTCTGTCATATCTTTAATTGCTGCATGTTCTGCGACCACAAATACAACAAACGATCATAAAAATATGAATGATAAAAAAACACCACAGACTGAAACGGCTATAAAACCATTGAAAGTTGAAAAAGGACCAGAAGTTACTTTAATAGCGAAAGAAGAAAAGCAAAAATTAAGTAACGGTGTTATTGTTCCAGTCTGGACATTTAATGGCTCATCTCCTGGTCCAGAAATTCGGGTAAAAAAAGGCGAAAAGGTGAAAGTGACATTAAAAAATGAACTATCTGCACCAGTATCTATTCATTGGCATGGGTATCCTGTCCCAAATAATATGGATGGAATTCCAGGTGTGACGCAAGATGCGGTTGAACCTGGAAAAAGTTTCACCTATGAATTTGAAGCGAACGTACCAGGAACGTACTGGTATCACTCACATCAAGATTCTGTAAATCAATTAGATAGAGGATTATATGGTGCTCTAGTTGTAGAAGATACAAATGAAAAGTATGATAAAGATTACACATTAATGTTAGATGAATGGATAACAGATAAAGAAGAGATAAATAAACAGTTAAAAGAAATGTCAAAAGGAAAAACAGAAAAAGTAGACGGTAATAAATCTAGTAAGGATAATGAAAATGCGAAAAAGAATGATGATAAGAACAGCAGGGATCATTCCGGTATGGACATGGACGGGAACAAAAAAGACTCTGGCAATATGGCAGGCATGGACCATGGAAAGATGAAGATGGAAGGTCATGAAATGAGTATGTATGATTTATTCACAATTAACGGAAAAAGTGGTGATTTAGTAGAGCCATTAAAAGTGAATAAGGGAGATAAAGTTCGTCTTCGACTCGTTAATGCTGGCTATCTATCGCATGATATACATGTTCACGGTCATGATATAAAAGTAATTGCAACAGATGGCCAACCAATTAATGATCCAAAAGTTATAAAAGACAAAGTAATTTCAATTGCACCGGGTGAACGTTATGATGTTGAATTTACTGCTAACAATCCTGGGAAATGGTATGTTGAAGATCATTCGGTAGATAAAGGTGCGAAAGGAATGAAAACCATTATTGAATATGAAGATAGTAAAGAGATGAAAGACACAGCAAATGAAAAAGAAAAACTACCAAAATTAGATATGACGAAATATGGCGAGAAAAAATTAGGTAGTTTCACACTAGAGCAGCAGTATACTGCCTCATATAATATGGACTTGAATACGCAAATGAATGGAAATGAAATGATATATACAATTAACGGAAAAGTATTTCCGAATATTGATCCAATTCCAGTGAAAAAAGGTGACTTAGTAAAAGTGAAATTAGTAAATCGCTCTAAAATGGATGATCACCCGATGCATTTACATGGTCACTTCTTTCAGGTGTTGAGTAAAGATGGAAAACCGATAGAAGGTTCTCCAATTGTAAAAGATACTTTGAACTTAAAACCAGGTGAAGAATATGAAGTCGCCTTTGTAGCAGACAATCCGGGTGAGTGGATGTTCCACTGTCACGACCTACATCATGCTTCAGCAGGGATGGTAACGGAAGTGAAATATACAGATTATAAATCTGATTATGTTCCAAACCCTAATATTCCTAATAAACCAGAATAATGTGAAAATCATGTAGTTTATTAATGATGTAAAGCAGTTATCTTAATAGGTGGCTGCTTTTATATGTCATGTTGTGAATTGGAAATATTATTTTTATAAAAGTTTAGATAATATGAGGGGGTTATCTTGTAGAAAGAGTTTATAAGGTGAGAATGTTTTTGTTATTTAAGAATTAAAAAACATAGTGTTTTTTGATTAGAAGTGGCTGAATTTAATGTATTATATTGTAGTTCTAAAAGGCTGAATACTTATATTTGACCTTTCTTTTATTTTGTACTACAATTCGTAGTGTGAAAGGAGAAAGGGAATATTTAAGCAAAAGTATAAGTTAAATGAAGAAGGTTTAAATTATGCTTTTTTTGTTTTTGTAGTATTAATTATAGGTGATTATTTGGCGATATTTTTTTCGGAATTTAAACTACAATATGTAGTGTTGAATCGAAAGAATGAGAGGGTTTTCAGAGTGTGATGAATTTAACTTTTCTTTATTACTAGATATAGATGGTGGAAGATAAATAAAAATTCAATATGGATAATAAAAGGATACTTTTGCTGAATAGTTAGAAAGAAAAGAAATGGAAGTTAATATAAAAACATAATGATACTTGAATGTGTTTATAGGAAGGTGTTTTATACTTATGAAAAAGATTTTAGCTAGTGTAGCAGTAGCTTCTGTTACAGGAAGTGTATTTATTAGTACTGCTCAAGCGAAAAATACTGTTATACAAAAAGGCATGAAGCATGAGCAATCTACTGATGTAGTAAAATATGAAAATCAAGTAACAGTAAATACAAATGCTCTACGTGTCCGCACACAACCAAATACGTCTAGTGCAATAATGGGACGCGTGTATGAAGGAGAAGTTTTACAAGTTATTGGAGAAGAAAACAGTTGGCTGAAAATTAATCATAAAGGAAAAACTGGCTATGTAAGTAGTGAATTTGTTTCGGAAAATAGTGTATCAGCGAAGACGAATGTAAGCATGAGTCGTAGTAAAACTGTAACTGCTAATGTATTACGTGTTCGCACACAGCCAAATACGTCTAGTGCAATAATGGGGCGCGTGTATGAAGGGAAAGTTTTACAAGTTATTGGGGAAGAAAACGGTTGGTTAAAAATTAATCATAATGGAAAAGTAGGTTATGTAAGCAGTCAATTTGTAATAGACGGTAGCTCAAATGGAAGCGACAATAACAATGGAAAATTTCAAGTAGCGAGTGGGGATTACAAAGTTAACGTATCCTCCCTCCGCGTTCGTACAGGTCCAAGTACTTCCCATACGATTTTAGGCTCTATACATAAAGGACAAGTTGTTCAAGTAACTGGTGAAATTCAAGAGTGGGTCAAAATTAACTATAGTGGAAAAACGGCTTATATTAGTAAAGATTACATTTCAAAGAGTGGCTCTAATGCAAATGTAGACCAAACAAATGAACAACAAAAGAATGTTACGGTTCAAACTGACGGTACATACATTGTAAACGCTACTTCTTTACGTGTGCGTACCGGCCCTGCTACTTACCATAGTGTAATTGGTGGTGTATTAAACGGACGAATACTGCAAGTAACTGGCGTTGAAAATGGCTGGTTGAAAATTAATCATAATGGAAGAACTGGTTATGTAAGTAGTGAATTTGTAAAATTCGTTAAAGGAGGTACACCATCAAAACCTGAAACCAGTAATCCATCTACTGGAGCAACAGTTGGTGACTACTATGTTAACGTAAGCGTGTTAAATGTAAGGAGCGGCGCTAGTACAAATCATGGTGTAATCGGTGCATTATCAAAAGGAATAAAAGTGCAGGTTCTATTTGAAGAAAATGGATGGGGAAAAATTAATTACAACGGTAAAAACGGTTATGTATCAAGTAAATTTCTATCAAAAACAAGTGAGACTGATGCAGAGGAGCAGCGACAATCCCAAGAGGTAAATACAACAAATGACTTTATTCAACCAGCTGTAGGAAGATATACTTCTAGATTTGAGAAACGTGGTGGGCAAATGCATCACGGATTAGATATTGCTGCTTCAGGAATAGTGCCGGTTGTTGCCGCCGCAGAAGGTGTAGTCACTCGCTCTTATTATTCTACAAGCTATGGTAATGTGGTGTTTATTTCTCACAATATTAATGGACAAACCTATACGACTGTATATGCTCATTTAAAGAGTCGTTCTGTTACTACTGGTCAAAAAGTAAAGCAAGGACAACAACTTGGCATAATGGGGAATACAGGACAATCTGAAGGACAGCACTTACATTTTGAAATCCATAAAGGTGAATGGAATGCACAGAAGAGCAATGCTATGGATCCAAAAATATATATTGGTTAATTGAAAATTTATTATTTCAACATGGAATTGTATATCTTCTCAAGCAAAGAGAATTTCATAGATTTAGAAGTTTTGGCCTAACGATTCAAAGTGTTTTTTATCTTCATCTGTTAAGAAATAAAAATAATGAAATCGATCCCCTCTACTATGATGAAATAGTAGAGGGGATCGATTATAGTTGCTAATGTTTATGTTGTTCTTCTGTGGAAGAGGTTGGCGGGATATGCTCTGGGAACGTTACAAATATAGTCAGGATAATTACTACACCAATTGAGAGTAATAATGGAAAACGTCGCTGAATAACAGCAGAAAAACTTTCTGATAAAAACTGAATTATACATGACATAGTTATTGTTATAGTAAGTAAGAGGCTAATGAATAGTATATTATGGGCTTGTTGAGCGTTTAACATTTCTGTAATCATTGCTCCCATCATACTTGCCATTACCCCAGAGAACATTCCTTCTAAAGCAGTATACAGGTGAAAACGTAGACCGACTAAAAAGCCGATAAATCCACTAATTAAAATAGCAAGCAAAGTAGAATATAGTAATTCCCCTTTAAATAGAATACCTAAATAAAAGCCTATACTTAAACCGATACTCATACTAAAAGACATAATAAATACCATATACTCCATTAGGGTACCCTCACGTTTAGAAATATATGATGTAATAATAATCGAGATACAACAAAGTGTTAAGGCAGTTAATGTATAAGCAAACATCATGATACCTCCCTGTTCTATCGTTCACTTCATCATATGTTCATATGGAGAGTACTTATGCTTATTTATATCTGCATATTATCTGCACAATTTCATGAATATAAGCAAAGAGACGTTTGATTTTTTTTGCGTCTTTTTTTATTTGTGAGCATGTGAAAGAAAGTGTTATATAATGAGTTTCTATTGTGAAGCAATAAAGAATAAGCGTATAATATTATAGTTATCCCATTTGGGGATTAACCCGCGAATGATAAATAAGATTGTTGTTTTATCATCGCTTCTAAACATATAGACAACGAAAGTAACACTGGAATACAGATAGGGAGTTATAAAATGAAATTAATTATTGCCGAGAAACCAGATCAAGGTTTGGCTCTTGTTTCACAATTTAAATATCGCCGGAAAGATGGATATTTAGAAGTAGAAGCAAATGAGTTATTTCCAAATGGAGCGTACTGTACATGGGCAATTGGTCATTTGACGCAGTTATGTAATCCAGAGCATTATCACGAAGAGTGGAAAAAGTGGTCACTTAATACGTTACCGATGATTCCAGAGCGTTTTCAATTTGAAGTAACAAAGTCAAAGTATAAACAATTTAATGTAGTGAAACAGCTGTTACATAATCCTGGGGTAACAGAAATTATTCACGCGGGCGATGCTGGGCGTGAAGGGGAATTAATTGTACGAAACATTATTAATCTTTGTAACGTGCACAAGCCGATGAAGCGTCTTTGGATTTCATCTTTAACGAAGCAAGCTATTTACCAAGGATTTAAAAACTTGCTTGATGAATCAGCTACAATTAATACGTACTATGAGGCGTATACAAGGTCATGTGCGGACTGGGTCGTTGGTATGAATGCATCACGTGTCTTTAGTATTTTGCTAAAGAAAAAAGGAATGAACGATGTGTTTTCCGCTGGTCGTGTACAAACACCGACACTCGCATTAATCGTAAAGCGCGAAAAGGAAATTGAAAACTTTAAGTCAGAGCCGTTTTGGGAAGTATTCGCAACCTTTGATATAGAAGGAAAGAAGTATGAGGGGAAATGGGAGAAGGATAGTGAATCCCGCTTAAAAGACCCTGATATGGCGAATAAAATTGCGGCATTTTGCCAAGGAAAACCGGCGGTAGTAAAGGAAATGAAAACGGAGCGTAAAGAGTTTCAGCCTCCGCTTTTATTTAACTTATCATCACTACAAGCAACGGCAAATAAAGCATTTAAATTTTCACCGAAAAAGACGCTTGATATAACGCAAGCACTATATCAAAAAGGGATTGTCTCTTATCCTCGTTCAGATTCCAACTATGTTACACAAGGTGAAGCGGCAACATTCCCTGATATCTTACAGAAGTTAAGTCAGTTTGATGAATATAAAGGTTTATTACCGGCTCCAGTTGAATCGATTATGAATAATAAGCGTTATGTGAATGAAAAGAAAGTAACAGATCACTACGCAATTATTCCGACAGAGCAAGTTACAAATCCAAGTAGATTATCAGGTGATGAAAAGAAAATATACGATATGATTGTAAGAAGGCTTATTGCAGCTCATTATGAAGTTGCAATCTTTGACTATACAACGATTGTAACGCTTGTAGATGAACGTGCTGAATTTATTTCAAAAGGAAAACAGCAAATTCAAGAAGGATGGCGTAAAGTTATTTTCCAAGACGATAAAGATGACGAAACAATTCTTCCAATTGTAGCTGAAGGTGAAGAAGGAAAAGTTGTAAAGGTGAAAGTGAAAGAAGGAAAAACACAACCACCGAAGCGTTATACAGAAGGACAACTTATTACGTTAATGAAAACAGCTGGTAAGTATTTAGAGAATGAAGAGCTGGAGAAAGTATTAAAGAAAACAGAAGGTTTAGGTACAGAAGCAACTCGTGCAGGTATTATTACGATGCTAAAAGACCGTAAATATATAGATGTGAAAAAAAACCAAGTGTATGCGACTGATAAAGGAAAAGTATTAATTACCGCAATCGGTGACAAAATACTAGCTTCACCAGAAATGACCGCAAAATGGGAGCAGCGCCTTGCGGAAATTGGTGAAGGCACGGCTTCACCAGCTACATTTATGGAACAGACGAAAAAGTTATCAGCTAAAATTATTGAAGATGCGGTTGAAATGTCTGAGAAGTGGGATTTCACCGGATTACATGTTGAATCGATTGAGCGAAAAGGATCGAAATTTACAACGGGTAAAAAGGTTGGTAGCTGTAAAAAATGTGATGGTGATGTAATTGATAAATCAACGTTTTATGGTTGTTCTAATTACAACACGACACAATGTGATTTCACCATCTCGAAGAAGATATTAAGTAAAACAATTTCGCAAAAGAATATGACAAAGCTCTTAAAAGATGAAAAGACCGATTTAATTAAAGGTTTTAAAAAAGGTGAGAAAACGTTTGATGCGAAGTTAGAGTGGAAAGATAATAAAATTAATTTTGTGTTTGAGAATTAAGTTGTTTCAACAAATAAAACAATATGATAGTTAAATTGTACCCTATAGAATAGACGCTTAAAAAAGTCTATTCTATAGGGTATTTTTTTGCATAAGGAGTACTTTTTAGTTTTATTAAAAATAAAATATACAATAAAATATTCTTTATATTTGATAATTATTTATTGTAAAACAATAAATAATGTATTAGAATCAATATCGTACTAAATTAGTGAGGAGCTTTTGATAGAAAAGGTAACAACGCTGTTTTTTTATTAGAGGAGGTAAAACTATGAACAATCACAATTTGATTATTGAAAATATTGACAACCCTCATGAGTTGGAGAAGATGTATAGAAAAGACCCGAAAGCTTTTAAAAAATCATTCTCACAAGCATGGGCTCAAAACCCTGATTCTCAGGTTCTAGGTGCTTGGTATGAAAGGTTACATTTCAAGGAGACGGCAAATACGGAAAAAAAGTCGTTGTTTCAAAAAGGTTTCTTATTCATGGGCATGTTAGCTATTCTGGCTGGGATAAGCACCAGAATCATTTTCTACTTTGTCGAACAAGAAGCAATTGCTCCAATTAACCTGGCTTTTGGTGTAATTCCCTTTATTGTCGCTTATTTTATCTACAATAATACGCCAAAAAAAAGTATTATTTATTCCCTTATAGCATTGTTCCTAATTTCCGGGATATATCTTAATACGTTGCCATTAAATTATAAAGACAGTATTATCCTTGCTTATTTACATCTTCCTATATTCTTATGGGTCTTGGTAGGGCTTGCGTTTACAGGAAATGAATATTCAAAAGGTAGTACAAGATTAGCTTATATTAAATTTAATTTGGAATATGCCCTTCTCTACGCCAGCATGGCAGTTAGCGGAATAATTCTAGCAGTATTCACCATGCGTTTATTTAGCTTTGTTGACTTGGATATAGGAGAATTCTATTTTAGTAATGTTGTTTTATTTGGTGCTGCTGCTCTCGCTATTGTGGCTGCATATTTAGTATCAATGAATCTTAAACTTGCTAAAAATATTACACCATACATATCTAAAATTTTTAGTCCTCTCGTCCTGATTACGTTACTAATCTATCTTATAACGGTTATATGGGTCGGGAAAAATCCTTTCTTGGACCGCAATTTCTTAATGGCCTTCAACGGAATACTCCTTGGCGTATTGGCTGTTACCATATTTTCTATTGTTGAGAGTGACTCAGATGAGAAAAAGAACATTTCAGATTATATAAATTTTGCCTTAATTGTTCTTGCGCTTATTATTGACACTGTGGCTTTGTCAGCCATCATATTCAGACTTTCTTCTTACGGGATTACACCTAATAGACTTGCTGTTTTAGGGGTAAACATACTGATCTGGGCAAATTTAATTTGGATTATGTTTTCCTATATGCGTTTCTTGCAAAACAAATCAGGACCAACAGCTATCCAAGATGCCGTTACGAAGTATTTACCAATTTACGGACTTTGGGCAGCTTTCGTTATATTTACTTTTCCTATAATGTTTAATTAGAAAGACATTGTAAATGTAACGACAAGCTAATTTTCTATCACGTATATAAGATATTGAGTCAAACAAACCTTGATATAACAGCGTTTGTTTGACTTGTTTTTATAAAATGCAAACATTTTGCAAACATAAGTTATCCAAAGATGCTTTTACCGAAGTTTTTAACAGCTTCTTCTTGCATATTCGGTAAAATATGCGAATACACACTTAATGTCATTGAAATGTCTGTATGACCTAATCGCTCACTGATAATTTTAGGGTTAACTCCTTGTTTCAATAGTATAGTAGCGTGTGTATGTCTTAAATCATGGAATTTAATTTCTTTTATACCCGCTTTGTGTGTATCTCTAATGAAACTTTTTCTAAAATGCGCTTTTTTTATAATTCTTCCAAACTCATTACAATTAATTAAATCTTGATCTTGATAAGCAGAGCCAAACCTTAATTTCTCTTTATTAATTAAAATCTTATGTCTTTTTAAGGATTCTATAGTTTCTTTAGGTACAGGAATAGTACGCTTTGATGAATTGGTCTTTGCTGTTTTTTTGATTTTATTGTCATGGCCAGATGTTTGGTTTATTGTAACGGTGTGTTTTTCAAAATCAACGTCCTGCCATCGTAAGCCTAGAACTTCTCCCATACGCATACCTGTAGTTATTGCAAGTAGATACCCAATGTGATATCGTGATTCTTGTGAATGCAAAAGAAACTTTTTTACTTCTTCCTCTGTCCAAGTTTGGATAGAGGTTCTTTCTTTTTTCGGTATCTCAGCAAACGTAGCTGGATTTCGAGAAATAATATTTTGCTTTACAGCCAGATTTAAAGCGCTCTTTAATATTCTATGCATAAGCAGAATAGAATTGTTTGCAATACCTTTATCTATCGCAGTTTTATAGCATTTTTGAATGTGCATAACATTTAATTTATGGAGTGCAACCATCCCTATACTAGGTATAACATGTTGGTTGATAAATGCCCTATAACCAACAAAAGTACTTCTTTCTATACTCATACTTTTAATTTCTAGCCAGTGATTTAGATACTCTTTTAACATAACTTTAGACGGTTCTATAAAAGTTCCTTCATTTAATTCTGTAATCTTCTTCGCAACATCAGCCTGTGCTTCTTTTTTTGTCTTATAACCAGAAAACCACTTTTGTCTTCTTTTTCCTGTCTCTGGATCAGGTCCAATGTCGACCACAATACAATATTTATTTCCTCTTTTTCGAATATGTCCTTTCACTTAAAACACTCCTTCATTTTATTTTGAATCATGTTGTATAAGCCTAGTTGTAATTTTGCTGCTATGAAAATTACATGTTTGGACATATCAGCGATGGATATATTTTACCATATTTAGATTGTTATTAAGGAATAAAAAAAGAGCCATAGGGCTTCTTCTTTGCTGTATTCATGAAAATAAAATTAAAAGCGTTTGATAAATAGCTGTAATAGTACATGTGGTTGCTAAAATACTAGCTATCCATCTTGGTGCATGGATTTTTAATAGTAAGATATAAACTAATCCAAAAGTAACTCTGATAGCAAGGAACATAATAGCTGCCTGTATAACTAATTAACAGGTGATTGTATAGTACTAAAGTCAATCTGATTAATTTAATGTACTCCTTATAATTTTTATATCACAATATATATGAGTATATTGTAATTAAAGAGGGGGGAAGGGATATTATTGTTTTACAATATAAAAGAATACTTTTTTATATTAATTATTAAACTTTCTCAATAATTTTCAGATTGACACATAACTAAAATTCCTAATTTTTGTGATATTATGAAAATAACTAAAAAACGGACATAAAAAAGACCCATGACTGTGTAAGTAGTGCTGCAACACCCTTATACTGTCTCCCTAACCACAGTAGGGAAAACACCTGTCATAAGTCTTCGTACATTAGTATAACACACAACTTAGATATAATGACACGTTTCTCTGTAAATGTAAAATACTAGGGATGACGTGTCTTTTGTCCAAAAGGAGGACAAAAATTGTGCAAGTTTTATTGGATTTTAATGATATGCAAGAAAGTCTAAAATCATCCGGTTATACAAATAGGAAGTTAGCGACGCGTTTTAAAGTAACCCATACTACTGTAAATAGTTATTTTAATAAAAAGGTTAAATTTGATTTTATGCACTTTGTAGATTCACTTAGGTTATATAAGCCTAAAGATATTAAGTTCAGAAGAAACTGCATCAAAGAGTGCATACCAACACTTTCACATAAAAATTTAAAATTGGCATTAGAAGTGTTAGACATGTTTGGAGAATATGAACTTCAAGATATGATTATTCAACAGATATATAAATTTAAGGGCAACCAAACAGAAAAGAAAAAGGGTATTTCGAAAACATTAAGAATAAACTTAAGCTTGGTTCCTTTATACCAAACATTGCGAGAAAGAAGTGAAAATAAGATTACGGCTAAGATGTTTTTTGAGAAAGTTGATAAAATGAGGAAAAATCAAAAATATACTGATAATGAACTTGTTATAATTTCGATTCTAAACACAATATATTCTTTTTTTGATTTAGGTAATTACAAGATGGTTAATGAATATATTCAACAATTATTACCCGATATTACAAAAATTAAATGTCACACTTTAAGAGATTCATTTTTATTAAGAATAAAAGAAATGGAGATTTTTGTGAATCTCCATGAAAATAAGTTAGAAGAATCTCGTCAATTATGTTTTGACATAATAAACGATGAGACAAATTGTTATGTCAGTACTAAGGCAGTAGCGTATTGTAAAATTGGAGAAAGTTATGTTTTCTCTGATTATCAGAAAGCTAAAGAGTATATGGAAAAATCACTAAAAGTTATTGGTAATCCAGCTAATAAGAAACTAGAAATAAGGAGAGAAAAAGTACTTAATACACTTTTATTTTTAAGAATACACCATAAGAAAGATTTACATACTATTAATTTTGAAGATTTAGATGCAGCTGAGAGAGCTTTTTTATATGTCAGGTTAGGTGAGAATGAAAAAGCAATTAAAATTTTACAGAATTTAAAAAATAACAACGGATATCTTAGTAGTTTTCAATTGTACTATATGGGGCTCGCGGTTGGAGGGAAAGAAGGGAAAAAATACTTAGAATTATCTATTGAAAGTTTTTCTAAATCAGGTGATTTCTTCTATATGTTTCTACCAAAAGAAGCATTGAAATGCTATAATTAAACTATACATAAAAGGTGGTGAAACACTTGAAAAATAAGCTTGTAAAAGTAGTGTTATCTATTATGGCTGTATCTTGTCTTTCTATTACAGCTTTTCAAGTGACAGAAAAAGATAAAGTACAAAGCGCTAAAGAGAAAAAAACAACTTTATACATGATTGATCCAGGTCCTGGAGGCGGATAATTATATAAATGCAAGAAATGACACTATCTAATAGATAGTGTCATTTCTGCTTTAAAGGGAATGGAAACATTTTAATTGGAACGACAAAAACTTTCCACTTTTAGAAAGTCTACGTATAAATAACAGGATGCAAGGGGGAACTAGTGGTGACAAAAGAAGAAATTGTAATGCTATTCTTAAATACAGTTAAGGAATTCGCTCCTGAAAAATTAGAGGAATATATTGAGGAGATTAAAAAAAATAGCCGATCCTAATTCGAGAGGCTATTTTTCCATTTTCTTATGATGCTTATTCAGAGCTTGAGCGATAGCTAACATCTGGTCTAATGCCATATCTTCTTTATCTTTTGGAAGAGGTTCTAGCCATGCCATAATCTCTTTAAATTTCTCGTATTTATTCTCATCCTGATTTACTTCATTATTTTCTCCATATAAGTAATTCACAGGAACAGCAAATCTTTTCGCTATTTTTTCTATTGTCTCACGACTTGGGAACGCTTTTCCATTTTCGAATTTTGAAACGGTACCTTTAGTGAGATTTACTTCTTTACCAAATTGTTCTTGGTTCATTTTATGTTCTAAACGAATTTGTTTTATTCTATCTTTCATATCCATAAAAAACTCCCCTTATTAAGATTTTTCGGTAATCCTAAATCCTATTAAGTTTATTATAAAGTTTCCTGACAAGAAACGTAAAGAGCAAAAAAGTTTCCTGTTCTGAAATTTTTTATAAAAAACACTTGAAGTTTCATACAATGAAACATATAATGGACTTGTAAGCATCAGAAGGGAGTGATCAGATGCAAACCGATACGCCTAAAACAGAACTTCAAAAAGCATTTGAAGAATCTGGACTTAAATATCATGAACTAGCTAAAAGGGTCGGGATATCGAAGTCATACTGCTATAAAATAATTAACTGGAATTTAAGGGTTTACTATGATGTAGCAGTTAATATATCTAAAGTATTGGGAAAGGAAACAACTATATTATTTAAGGAACAAGAAAAAATTTTTAAACAATAAGTTTCATTGTATGAAACTTATTTAAAAGGAGTGAAAGAAAATGGGTTTAGAACAATTTATTAAAGAATCTATTCGCGAAATTGTAAGAGAGGAAATTAGATCAGCAATAGCTGACTTACAACAACAATCACAACCAAATAAGGTTATGCGAGTAAAAGAAGCGGCAGCTTACCTCAACATTGCTGTTTGTAGAATGTACGAATTAGCAAATCACCCTAGGTTTCCAGTAATAAGAGAAGGACGTAAACTTCTTTTCTTGCAAAAGGATTTAGAAGCTTGGCTTGAAACACAAAAGGAGGTGAACTAGTGGAAGATACAATATCATTAGCTATATTTGGATTGTCAATCACAGGTGGTTCATGGCTACTTTATGTCACTTATGAGCCAATAAGAAAATGGGCTTGGAGTGATATAGAGCAAAATAAAAAGACCCATGGCAGTGGGTCTGTTAGAAAAAATAAATTTTTATAAGTATACCACGGAAAGTAGGGAAATAGTACATGAATTTAATTGAATATCAGGTGCTATTACCTAATAAATTTTGGGGCTTAGCAAAAGCAAAGATGAGTTGAAACAAATAATTGAGCAGTATTTCAAAAATGGTTATTCACATTATGAAATTCAACGAATCATCAAAAGTGGACAAGCATATGTTGCAGTTTGTACGAGGAGGTAAACAGGTGGCAACATTTCGAGTAAATAAAAGTAAAAATTACACAACCATTAATAACACAGGTCTTCGAGATGAACGTTTAAGTTGGAAAGCAAAAGGGATATTGGCTTACATTTTATCGTTACCAGATGATTGGGTGTTTTACATGGAGGAAATATCTACTCATGCAAAAGATGGAATTGATAGTTTAAGGGTAGGAATGAAAGAACTGAAAAAATACGGTTACGTTAGAAGATTTCCTGTAAAAAACGAAAAGGGAAAGATAACTAACTGGGAGACGATTATTTATGAAGTTCCACAAGTGGAGAATCCACAAATGGAAAAACCACAAGTGGAAGTTCCATTTGTGGAAAATCCAACACTACTAAGTACTAAAAAACCAAGTACTAATAAACAAAATACTAATATACAAAGTAGTAGCATCTTCTCTTTCTATGAAAATAATTTCGGTATTTTAAATTCATTCATAGCCGAAAGTATTTCACAGTGGGTAAACGATACAAACGAAGAACTTGTACAAGCAGCTATGCAACGTGCTTTGAAACAGCAGAAGAAATGGAATTATGCTGAGGGCATTTTAAAACAGTGGGTTAACAATAACGTGAAGACCTTAAAAGATGTGGATGCTTTAGAAACGGAATATCAACGAAATAAAGGAGTGAAAAAACGTGTCGGAATCAATCGGAAGAGTGATGACTCGGATAGTGAATACATCGGCTTGTAGTGAAGAAACGGAAGGGTATACATGCGAACATTGTAATAAATATATCGTAGCAATTACTGTAGAAGTTCCGCAGTTACGTATTAAAAATAAAATACTTCCTACATGTGAGTGTGTTGTAGAACGTGAAGAAGCCAAAATACGTGAAGCTCAAAATTTTGCTAAGAAGAGAGAAATAGAAAAGTTGTTCAGCATTAGTAACTTAGGAGAAAGGTTCTCCAAAAGTACATTTGAATCTTTTCTAGATAGAAATGGATCAGAGACAGCTTATAAAGTCGCGACGAAATACGTGAAAACGTTTAAAGAATGGGACGGGGAATCGTTAATGATTTGGGGAGAACCTGGTAACGGTAAAACACACCTAGCAGCCGCGATTGTAAATGAGCTTTCTAAAAAAGGGTACATCGTAGTATTTCAAAGTGTTCCGGAATTATTACAACGCATTCGCAGTACGTTCAATAGTGAAAATAAGGAAAACGAAACTCAAATCATGAGAGCTCTTTTAGAATGCGACTTACTTATATTAGATGATATTGGAGCAGAAAAAACTACGGAATGGGTAGAAGAAAAATTGTTCAATATTATTGATGGTCGGTATAGAAAAGAACTCCCTACTCTATATACGAGTAATTTAGAACCCAAAGAACTGAAAAACCAAGTTGGGAAACGTTCATATGACCGAATGGTTGAGACAAGTCTAACAGTAAAAAATGAAGCCGCTAGCTATAGAAGAGAGATAGCGAAGCAACGTTTACAAAGGTTTATCGAAGCATAAAAGGAGGAAATAAAAATGTGCGTATTATGTCATGATACAGGGATTGTTCGTAAAGAAACTTATCCGGGTGTAATTGAAACGAACGGTTGTAATTGTGAAGTGGCAAAGCGACAGCAAGCGGAAAACGATAAGCGTTGGCAAGCGTGGCTAATAAAATTTGAATCAATGAAACAAGAATTAGAAAGAAACAAACAACAAAAAGCTAGTTAACAAGAAAAAGGGGGATTTCAGTCGTATGAAGCCTACGAAAGTTGAAATCGATGTTACGGATAATAAAATTTATGTAGTAAAAAACGGTGAGGTTACTCTGCTGAATCCTCCAGTAACAGGATTTGGTGAACAAGTAATTACTTGGCAAGGCGGGAAAGTTGATCGTGTATCAACTACAATCACTGAAAAAATTAAATAACTGGGGATGCGATTATGAAGCAATTAACTATTGATGATGTTGTAGGTAGTTTCGACTACAATGCGATAAGTACCAGTGAAAAATTTTTGAATCCAAGCTATGAAGTACATTTCTATGATAAAGAGGAACGGCAAAAGATGGATTGTTTTGATGCTAAAAATGAAAACGAAGCTTGGGACGCAACAATAGAAGAGCACGGTAAAGGTATTCAGAAGATTAGGGTAACTCATTCGAATCGTACCAGAGCTGAATTTCTGGAACTAGATTAGGAGGTAAAGTGATGGCTTTCAATCGTTGGTTGACTGATGAGGAATATCAGCAAGCTGAATCAAACGGTATTAGTAGAAGGGTTCTTTACATGAGGATGTACAGATACGGTTGGGAATTGCAAGAAGCATTAACTACACCACCAAGAACATATTGGCATATGGGTGAAGGGAAACACAATAAATGGCTAAAATTAGCTGAAGAAAATGGAGTTAATTCAAGTACTTTTTATAGCAGAGTAAATAATGATTGGGACCCTAAAGATGCGGCAAGGATTCCGACGCGTAAACAAATTGACAGGAAGGAACTTGTTAAGATTGCTAAATCCAATGGCATAAGTGTAAGTACTTTCAGATCTAGATTGAGTTATGGCTGGGAACCGATAAAAGCAGCTACTACGAAACCTAAGATCAAAAGAACAAAGAAAAATATTAGTTAGAGGGAGCGAATGAAGATGAAAGCAATGAACAACGGTGTTATGGAAGTAACTAAATTAATCAATAAATCAAAGGAAGGACTAGCTGTAATGAACAACAATCAAATTTGTGAATTAGTTCAATATCAAGAAGCGGCATTACGTACATGGAATACAAATCAGGATTTTGGTGGACGTGTTTTAAATGCAGCATTAGGACTTTCAGGAGAATCTGGTGAGATTGCGGACATTGTAAAAAAAGCAATTTTCCATGGTCATGGATTTGATCCGGCCCATTGCCCAGGAGAAGAAGATGGGAACACGCATAAAATCGCTTTAGAGCTAGGTGATATTTTGTATTACATTTCAATTATGTCTCATGAAATGGGGTATACCCTAGAAGACATTGCTCAAATGAACATTGCAAAACTAACTAAAAGATATCCTGATGGATTTAGTCGGGAAGCAAGCCAAGCACGTGTCGATGTGAAGTAAGACCAAATTTGAATTTTATTAAAAAAAGACACTGCTTCCAGTGTCCCAACTTACTACGAGAGTTTTATGAGGAAACTTAAATAGGTGAATTTAAGTTACTCTGTAAAATATAAAACTGCAATTAGAAAATCACGTATTTTTTAAAGGTGTTAATGGGTATTTGTATGTGCTGAAATCCTTATTAAAAACATCTTGTACTAATTGGATAGTTTCATGATCATAAAAACTATCGTATGTTGGGAGGCGTGGGAATAAAGGATCAGTAATATCCGCATCTGCAAAATTCCCTTTAAAAATCGCCCTGTCCTTCTGATGATGCCATGATTTGGTTAGTATGTGTAAAGGAGAAGTTTTTAGTTGATATATTTGTTCTAGGCGCACAATTTCAGTAGAGAAATTTTCAATGTAGATATACTTTGTAACAAACTCCTCCTCACCTGGTTCATACTGCTGCATTAAATGTGGATCTACTTGTTCTAAATCTATCATTTGTGCTTTTAAGTAGTAGAGAAAGACTTTAAATGAAATAGGTTTATTACAAAATTCATTACCATAATAAAAATTCCGAATAGGATTCCATGCTGGGTTTTCTATGTAAGGGGGAGCAATTAATGAGAAGAATGAACTTACAGCTCTTGTATACGGGTTTCTTACTAACTTATAGGTATCTTTTTCTTTTGAATATAAAGCTGCAGCTAATTCAATAAAGTAGTCCGAGGAGTTTTTGTATATTTCATTTTCATAATTATGGATGAAAGAATTGTATTTTATAGCTTGTTTAAATAAATTTATTTGATAAAAAAACCAATGTGCAAGAGAGGTACAGCCACTTTTTTGACTCCAAAATAAAATTAAAGGGAGGTTAGAATTAAAGAGGGGAACGCGTCCGTATTTAATAATATTCGCAAAAGACATAGTTATCCTCCATTCAGTTATGCCATTTATGTTTAGTGTATGAATAGAGAACTTGGCATATGATCAAGAGAAGAGAAGAGAAGAGAAGTAGAATAGATAGTTTAAAACAATATAATTTTAAAATAAAAGCGTTATTTGGTAGAAGATTGCCCCTTAAGAGCACCTTCAAATAGTGCTCTTAAGGGGAAGTAAGTGTATGTCCACAAAAGTGTTTACTAGCTGTAGCAATAAACTTTTTATATTCTTTTATATGAGTTCAAAAAGTTTAAATGCAGTTTGGCATTATTGCTATACCGAAGGGCTGAGTACCAACTGGTATAGGTACCCCAACAATTGTGTTAGTAATAGCATCGAAAACATATACGTCATTGCTAATTAGATTAGTAAAATAGCCGCGGGTACCGTTTGGTGTTATGGCTATGCCTGTTGGACCGAGATTAGCAAAAAGTACTCCAATGGTTGTGTTTGTATGAGTATTGATGATAGATATATTATTACTAAGGAAATTAGCAACATAAGCACTATTACCATCTGGTGTTATAGCTATATCTCTAGGCTCATCACCAACAGGTATAGGTGCTCCTATAACGGTGTTAGTGATAGTATCGATAACATATACATTAAAGCTAGATGTATTAGTAACATAGGCGCGAGTACCGTCTGGCGTAATAGCTATATCATTAGGACCAGTACCAACAGGTATAGGTGCTCCAATAACGGTATTAGTGATAGTATCGATAACATATACGTCGTTGCTAGAGAAATTAGCAACGTAGGCGCGAGTACCATCTGGCGTTATAGCTATACTCCTAGGGCTATTCCCAACAGGTATAGGTACTCCAATAACGGTGTTAGTGATAGTATTGATAACATATACGTCATTGCTAGATGCATTAGTAACATAGGCGCGAGTACCATCTGGTGTTATAGCTACATCAATGGGATTAGAACCAACAGGTATGGGTGCTCCAATGACTGTGTTAGTAATAGTACTAATAACAGATACATCATTACTTGATTCATTAGTAACATAGGCGTGAGTACCGTCTGGCGATATCGCAATATTGAGAGGGAGAGCACCAACAGGTATAGGTGGTGCAATGACTGTATTGGTTAAAGTACTAAAGATTGATACAGAGCCACTACCGCTGTTTACGACATAGCCAAGAGGAACTGAAGTAATTAAAACAATATCACAAATAGAAATGACACTTGTTCCTTCATTAGAAATAAAAACAATGCTTCCTCCACCGACACTAGAGATTTGACCTTGAATCGAATCACTACATCCCGAAAGACGAAGAGCAACGAAACGTCCTATACAATGTTGGAGTGTGGTTTCTATATCTTGGAAACAGGTTGTTTCAGGTGCTGGCAATCCAGTAGGCCCCACGGAAAGAAGGGCTACATCATCAATAAATACATCTGCACTTCCTAATTCGGAAAACTTAGCGATAACTATTGATGCTGTATTAGCTGTAGCCGGCACTGGAGAAGTAGTCCCATAAACTTCTAACCAATCTTTTTCGTTGTTATCGGGGATACGATTAGAAAGTATAAAAGTAACTAAGCCATCACCCAAAAAAGTATTGTCATTATAATATTGAACATTGATAGCTATCAATGGACTAGGAAATGGTCCGACTTTAGAAAGGGATACAAAAAGTTCGAACGTTTCATTTGGGGATACTGGAACCGCTTGAGCAATAATAGCGGTAGCTAAACCTCCAGATAATTTAGCGCTGTAAACACCAGAATGACTGTTAGAGCTATTAATAGAAACAAAAGAGGGGTTGTTTACAATAAATGGCGAAAGAGTTCCCGTCTCGAATCCTCCATTCACAATGCGGTTTTTAATCAAAAAATCACCATCTTTTAAAGTTAAATTTTTTTAATGAAAGTAAACTTGTTTTATTTATAGTGGAGACGGAAATCTAGCAGCTTCAAAGTGTGAAGAGTCAGGAAATCCCTCAATAATACCAGCTGAGGAAATAGAAATATAACGTACGATAACGGCATCTCCTGCATTTAAATGTAGGACTCCAGAGACGCTTAAAGTAGGAGTTGATGGGAGGCCAACTGAATAAACGCCTTTACTGCTTAATGTAAGAATATTATTTACGTAAATTTTTAATATAGCTATATGACTAAGATCGAATCCAAAAAGCTGTGCATCGACCATTGCAAAAATAAAATACACCCCATCCTGTTTAGGGATAAATGTAGATGTAAGTGGATTATACTCATCGTTTAAATCAAATATTTGATCTTCGTAACTAACTGGTATATCACTATTTTCTGTAACGTTTTGAGAAAATATTTTTTCAGCTCTAAATGCAGATTGCGGTGGTTCGACGGATAGAAGGGATATATCATCAATAAATACATCAGCACTTCCTAATTCGGGGAACTTAGCGATAACTATTGATGCTGTATTAGCTGTAGCTGGCACTGGAGAAGTAGTCCCATAAACTTCTAACCAATCTTTTTCGTTGTTATCGGGGATACGATTAGAAAGTATAAAAGTAACTAAGCCGTCACCCAAAAAAGTATTGCCATTATAATATTGGACATTGATAGCTATTAAAGGGCTAGGAAATGGTCCGACTTTAGAAATGGATACAAAAAGTTCGAACGTTTCATTTGGGGATACTGGAACCGCTTGAGCAATAATAGCGGTAGCTAAACCTCCAGATAATTTAGCGCTGTAAACACCAGAATGACTGTTAGAGCTATTAATAGAAACAAAAGAGGGGTTATTTACAATAAATGGAGAAAGAGTTCCCGTCTCGAATCCTCCATTTACAATGCGATTTTTAATCAAAAAATCACCACCTTTTTAAGTTAAGTTCTTCTTTAAGATATCTCTATATTTTATTGGACAAAAGGAAAGAGTGCTTGTACAAAATAATAAAATCCACTCTAGTAAATAAAAACACTATTTTATAAAAAAAGAGAAGCACTTGAACAGGGTGCTCCTCTTAATGCCAATACACAATACCTATCCAATTATAATGCATATGCATTAGATATTTAACAATTACTTTTATGGTAAAAACTTTATTTAGAAGAAAAGGAGAATGAATAATGAAAGAAAAAGGATATCTACCAGAAGATGCAGCAATCGATTGCTTGGTAAGTCGTACAGCTAAGGAGATGGAAACAGTATTAACTTTCCTTAGAAGATATGGACGTATAATCAAAGTTTTTTAATAAAAATTTCATTTTAGCGTAATGCAAAAAGAGTACACATTCGATATGTACTCTTGAAAAAAAGGAATGTGATGAAACATAATACTATAACATATGCTTGCCTTATTTAAAAGTGCAAGGAATGTAACAAAATGGTTATTTTAA
This sequence comes from Bacillus basilensis, assembly GCF_050630465.1. Classification (NCBI taxonomy): domain Bacteria; kingdom Bacillati; phylum Bacillota; class Bacilli; order Caryophanales; family Bacillaceae; genus Bacillus; species Bacillus basilensis. The sequence goes on from NZ_JBNTQO010000009.1 coordinate 132,366, forward strand.
AGTTTGAATAACAAATAAAAAGAGCACTGCGAAAAGTGCCCTTGGAGAGATAGCTCAATGTCCTATGAGTTGTCATTCAATATTAATATATGAGCACCTAATTAAAAGTTTACAATATTACCCCAAAAAAGAATATAGTCCAGCTAGAAAACTAGAGGACACCAATTCATTAAAGCAGCAATTAAATCTGTTTTAGGAATAGGTGTCCTTTTTATTTTGAAAAGGGAGAGGGAGAAATATGAAGGCACTAAAGGACCAATTACGCGAGTGGAAAAAACAGTCGAATCAAACGAAAAAGAAAACTAGGAAAAAGCGAAAAGAGAAGTTAAGCACTCGTGACATTGAAGGTTTAATGGGGATTCATGGACCACGTTATGAACGAAGACGTGGAGCATTAAGACAAAAGTAATCTAAAAATGAAAAGGAGTGGTCTTACATGACTAAACAATTATCTTTCTTGCCAAAAATTGATAGAGTAGCAACGCAGAAAAAATTAGAAGGTGTTCTTGAAAGCGTACGTTTATATAGACAGTTTGGAATGATGCGTGAAGAAATGAAAGTCACTCCTTCTTATGAAATTAGATATCACGGACCTACAAATGATGTAGGAAAGCCATTAGAAGATGTAGCGATGGCTAATATACAGCAAAGTAAACGAGAAGAGTGGATTAAGCAAACGTCATTTCGTATTGACCAGTTTCTTAGTCGTTTGGGTAATGGGCGTGCAGGAATGGATCAAAGAAATATCATCATTAAGCGTTATTTAGAAGATGAAGATGTATGTGACTATATGGTATATAACGAAATTGGCATGAGTGAGCGTACTTATCGACGTGTTAAGGCTCGAATATTTTATAAACTTGCTTTTGCTCTTAGATTAGAAGTTTATGAGACTGAAGAAACTGGGGGTAATGAGTAATGAATTTTGTTCAGCCAATACGTGATCCAGAGCAAATACAGCAGTTGAAAGACTATTTTAAGGAAAAGAGCTTGCGTAATTATATTCTCTTCATTATGGGAATCAATACAGGCCTGAGAATCTCTGATATTTTGAAACTGAAGGTAGGAGATGTCAAAGGTAGTCATATATCTATGAGAGAAAAGAAAACAGGGAAACAGAAACGAATACAAATTACTGCAGCACTGAAAAGAGAACTTAAATGGTTTATTGAAGAAAGAGAAGATAATGAGTACTTATTACAAAGCAGACAAGGTAGGAATCGTCCGATTGGTCGTAGCATGGCATATAAGATATTAAGTGGAGCAGCGGCAGAATTCGGCTTAGATGAAATCGGAACGCATACACTAAGAAAGACGTACGGGTACCATATGTACATGCAAACGAAAAATATAGCATTACTCATGGAGATATTCAATCACTCGTCAGAGAAGGTCACGTTACGTTATATTGGTGTAAATCAAGATGCAATGGATAAAGCAATGACTAGGTTTAAAATCTAATCATTCCTTTTTTCTTTTTAAAATCTAGGGGTATTGTAGCATTTTGGAAAAGATCCACGTTAAGAGTATGCAAGATTTTATACAGTTTCAGTAACAAATAAGAACCCTAAAATCGCGCTAGGATAGGAATGTATAAAAAAATCAATAGATCCATAGAACAAAAAAAGAAGGTTCCTTGATGAGAGTACAGCTTTCTCCCTTTTCCTTGCTACCGATAATGAGACGTTATGTTAACTTCACATGAATATGGTATACATCATTCATGCTTATTGGACAAGCATGGATAAACACACAAGAAAAAAAGGCTCGTTTTACATATAATATATTGAATCTTACAAAAAAAGGAGATTGATTATTCTTGTTTTCAAAAAATAGATGCTACGTTCCTTGGCCTCCTTGTGCATTTCCTCCAATTCCAGAACCATCTGTACTACAATCAGCGTTTAGAGCTTTTAATGCATCAACTACACAAAATGTAGGGCCTGCTGATTTGACCCAAATTGTATATCCAAATAAAGTATTTGATTTAAACAATGAATATGATCCAATTACATCGACCTTTACTCCAAAACAGAATGGAATATATTTAATTATTGCAAGTTTGAGTTTTAGCTCAAATGTTCCTTCAAATTATAGTTTAAGAATGTTTATTGATATAAACAGAGAAAGAGCCGCAGCGGCGGATAATGATTTTTTTGGTGAAGAAGTAACTGTTACAAGTAATCTCTTAAGCGTTTCTACTATTACACAATTATCTAAAAATGATAGCGTGCAAATTCTTGCACAAGCTACGGCAGATGGTATTACTGTACCTGGCCAAAGTTTTATACACTTTGAAGCAGCTAGATTCCCTTTTCTAACATAGTAGAACAAATTTATTACCATAACTTCCGCTAACGATAATTATGTAAATAGGCTGTCCACATGGGCAGCTTATTTTATTTTTCCGCATAGCGTAGGTTATTTTGCAAAATGCTGGTGGTATCCCTATACAGTTACTCATAATTTTCGTACTGTGTAACTCAAAATAGAAAGTTAAATGAAATCAATGATACTAAGGGATTTAGCGAAGGGGGCAGTTACACACAATATAAGATATGGGTAAGTGGATGAAAAAATTACATCCTAATTTATTTGAATGATAGAATGTTAAAGAAAGGGGTGTGAATAATGAGAGAAAGTGATGAAGAATATAAGCGCAATAAGATAAAAGAAAGGTTAAGAGAAGAAGTAAGAAAAGAGGTGCAAAAAGGAACTCAGCTAACCAAGAGTATACAAGCTATTATTGATATACAGCAAAGTACTATGGATCTTATAAGAGCGATACATCCAACTGTTATAGAGATACATGATAGTTTTATAGAAAACATGAGTGTTTTTTCAGAGATGAATGAGCATATAGCAGGGCTAATGAACATCATTGATTGGGAATCAATTAGTGATACAGCAGCAGAGCGAATAAAGGAAATTGATATGTTATTAAAAGAACATGAAGAGAATTTTTGGTGTCTAGATTTTGAAATTCTCAATGTAGTTGAAGAGGATGAGATGAATCAAGAACATATATCAGAATATGTTAGTAAAAATCTTGATTCATACGTAGAAGAGATAGTCAAAGATCCTATGTATGAACTTCATGCAACTCTAATACAAGAGACTTATGAAGCATTTAAAGGAGGATATTATAAATTATGTGCTATGCCATTGTTTGCCGCATTTGAACATGTTCTTGCAACTTGGGGTGATGGTAACATAAATGCAGATATGGTATCAGTTAGACAAAAACCAATAATATTTAAGGTTACTAAAGCAATTAATCCTGAAAAATATAGCGAGATAGAAGAAGAACAATTTATTAAAGTTTTTTCACTCTCGGTAATTCGGATGTTACATAAAACGTTTGTTGGTGTTCCAAATGAATTATGTCAAGAACTTAATCGTAATTCAATAGCACATGGTTTCCATGATTACGATGCAATTACTAAGACAGATATATTAAAACTGTTTCAATTGCTCAAATCTACATTAGTAATAAAATACTTTGATACGAGTCTTGTTAGAAATTAAAATAGTGGCAGAGTCGTGACCGCTTTTTGGCAGTAAGTGTGCCGGTTGTTTTGGAAGCAACGTGATATATTTGTATTGTGAGAAGTGGCGGAAAACACAACTCATAAAGATTCCTTTATAATCTATATGTTGTCTAGACGGTTTCATAATGGCGCACATAAAATCCGAAACCAGCAGATGGTAACGATTGAATGGTACCGTTATTAAGGAGAGCTTTTGCTCTTCTTCCAGTTACTTAATCTTGATGATGAATATCAGCAGATCATTATTAGGTGATTGGAAGAAATTTAAAACTTCACGTACCGTAATTGAATTAATAATATAAATCAAAGCATCCATTTGGGTGCTTTTTTATTTTGGAGAGGATGGTTTATATGACGGCATACCATAGGCCGGTTTTGACAGAAAAATTGGATACACATACAGCAGTTTGGGTGAAAGGGTATTCTATTGACAATCCAACTATAGGAACCGAAATGAAAAGTCAGCTCAACCTTGAACTGACTTTTATGAGTAATGATTATTCGCCAAATAAGTACAAGATATTTTTAGAAGAATTTGAACGGTTTCTAAGTAAACACGGTTACTTAAATGGTGAACATAGTTAAGATAATCCTATAAAACCAGTTGTCACTTTTACAGCTGTTGCTGAGAGTACACTTAAAGGAACACTAGATAACTTTTTAGTAAGTTCTTTTGTTTTAGCCCAAACTTTTGAGTCTCTAATAGTATCTAGGAATTCATGCCCTGAAAAAGTAATCGATCCTATTCCTAGAGCATAAATTTCATCTCCATCAAACTGGTAAGAGCCGTTTATGTATCCAGCTTCTATAAGTTTTAAAATGGCGTATATAGATTCGTTTTCGCCGTATTTGTTAAAAGTATTAAATTCTTTTAATTGATGAAGATGAATGTGTTGACCTAGGTTTAATTTTTCTTCTAGTTCCAAAAGAATAGAACGAATACAATCTTGATTTAATTTCATGTTATCACCTCCTTACATTCTACAAATTCGACAAAAAAGAAGGTAATCCTACAAATTATAGAATAGGAAAACAATTGGTAACCAAAGCATTTAATTAGAAATTTTTATTTTGAAGGAGGATGAATGATGGAAGGTAAAACAGTGACACTTAAACCTTTAAAGCAATATAAGATTGGTCCAAATAAAATTCAATCATTAGATGATGTAATTACTATTTTAAGAAATGTGGTGATATGCGTGAATGGTGGAGAAGCGTTAGAAGGTTTGGAGCATTTAATCGAAAAGGGTGACGAATAATGAAACTAACAAAACAAGAACAAGCGGTTGCAATTGGTACATTCATTTCAATGTTAGGACAGGACCTTGTAAATGAAAGTATTGATAAACAGAAATTAGAAAGTGTAATTCCAATCTTTAACGAGCTGGAAGATAATACAACACCAAAGCAAAAGAGAGAAGCGATGATTAGTTTGCTTGGTAAGGCAATGGATGAATTTGTTTAGAATAGGGAGTGATGATAGATGCAAGTCTATTGTTCTAATTGTAATAAGGATTACGATATGCAACCACAACTAGAGCAACTTCCAAAAAGAATTGAGAAGTGTTTCTTTATTTGTCCTCATTGTAAAAATGAACATGTTGCTGCATATGTGAACGATAAGATTCGTAGGTATCAAGCGGACATTGCTAAGTACCACGAACGGATTAATAAGAAGAATCTTAGCATTGAGGATGAAATGAAACGGTTAAGAAAGAGGATGGAAGGTGCCAAGTAAACCATTTAAGCCGTGCAAGTCATTAGGTTGCAATGAACTGACGCGGGATAAGTATTGTGCTAAACACATCGAAAAGGAAAAAGAAACCGTAAGATATTACGACAAACATATTCGAAACAAAAGCTCACGTTCATTCTACAATTCAAGATTGTGGAAGGATATGCGTGAGCTTATTTACCGTAGAGATCATGGGCTATGTGTTCAATGTAGAAGTAAGGACATCATTAAGATAGGTGATGTAGTCGATCATATCATTCCTATACGTGTTGATTGGTCGAAACGACTAGAACCATCAAATTTACAAACGCTTTGTCATGCTTGCCATAACAAGAAAACAAAAGAAGATGAGAAGAAAAATAAAAAATAATTCGAAAGAAAAAAATCATAAACATGCCCCCACCATGAAAAAGCAAAAGGCGACTCCCTGGAGACCGCCGCCTAGCTTTCCGTATAAAAAGTTCGTTTTATTCTATAAAAGGGGGTTCAGTCGAGGGAGGTGGTTCTCATAGGAAGGAAAGCGAAGCCGATTCATTTGCATTTATTAGAAGGTAATACAAATCGATTGACAAAAGATGAAATTGAGCAGCGATTAAAAGCCGAAAAACAGTTACAAGCAAAAAAGGACAAGGTAAAGCCGCCAACGTGGTTAGATTCAGTTGCAAAGAAAGAATTTAGAAGAATTGCTGGTGAATTACTAGAGCTAGACGTTATCACAAACATAGATGTGAATGCATTGGCAACGTATTGCGATGCTTATTCTGACTATGTTGAATGCACCAAAATTATCCGAGAAGAAGGACTTCTTGTTGAATATACCAATAAGGCAGCTGAAACCAATAAAGTTCCACATCCATTACTTACAAAGAAAAAGCAATTGCATGAACAAATGAAGGCTTTGGCTGTTGAGTTTGGTCTTACACCGAGTGCAAGAGCGAAAATTGTCATTCCAAATATAAAACAAGGTCCGAAAACAAATGTAGAAAAGGAGTTTGACGTATAACATGATCAAACAATGGATGCTGGACTACTGTGATGATGTACTAAATGATGAAGTTGTTGCTTGTCAGAAGCATAAACAGGCTTGTAAACGATTTTTAAGAGATATTGATCGTGAAGGTTCTGAAGATTTTCCATATGTTTTTAAGGAGGAAAAAGCGCTTCGTTTCTTAAAGTGGATGTCTCTTTTTAAACATACAAAAGGAAAATTAGCAGGTCAGAGAATTGAACCACATTCGATACAAATTTTTGTATTTAGCAATATTTACGGATGGGTTCATCGTAACACGGGATTAAGGCGATTTAAAAAAGCATATTGGCAAGTTGGACGTAAAAATGCAAAGTCTCAATCTTTAGCATGTGTAGGTTCTTATGAAGCAATGGCATTTGGTGAAAATATGTCGGAAGTATACATTGGAGCTACGAAAACGGAACAAAGTAAAATTGTTTGGAATGAAATTAAAGCACAAATGAATGGATGTGAAGATTTAAAAGGAAAGTTTAATATTGCGTATGGGAAAATTGAACATCTTAAAACTGATTCTTTTATTTCAGCACTATCAAAAGATGCTGGGAAATCTGGTGATGGACTGAATGTTCAGTGCGGAATTATTGATGAATATCATGCACATCCTACTTCTGAAATTTATGACGTTCTAGTGTCAGGTTCAGGTGCTCGTCCGAATCCACTTATGATGATTATAACGACAGCTGGTTTCAATTTAAGTCATCCATGCTATCGTGTTGAGTATCAATATGTTTCTAAGATTTTGGACCCTAATATTGATATTGAAAACGAAGAATACTTTGTCATGGTTAATGAATTAGATAAAGATGATGAGATTACGAATGCAGAAGTGTGGGAGAAAGCAAATCCAATTCTATGTAGTTATGAAGAAGGACGTACTTTCTTAAAAGGAGAACTTCAATCAGCCCTTGATGTACCTGAGAAAATGCGTAATTATCTCACGAAAAACATGAATAGATGGGTGGATATGAAAGAAAATGGCTACATGGATATGCAAAAATGGAAAGATTGCAAAGAAACTGTGGAATTATCCGAATTAAAAGGGTTAGAATGCACAGTAGGTGTCGATTTATCAGCAAAAATTGACTTAACAAGTGTAGATTTTGAATTTAAAAAGGATGATACGTATATTGTAATTAGTCATAGTTTTATGCCGGAAGATACTTTGCATGAGAAAAGAAAAACAGATAAAGTTCCGTATGATCTTTGGATACAGCAGGGGTGGATTACAACAACACCTGGTGCGGTAGTTGATTATGAATATATTAAAAAACATATTAAAACCATGGAAAAAGAGAATAAATTTAAAATAAAAGAAATATGTGCTGACCCTTGGAATGCTACGCAATTCATGCAAGACATGGAAGCAGAAGGATATACAGTGGTGGAAATACGTCAAGGAATGGCGACTTTATCAGGTCCTACAAAGGATTTTCGTGAACAAGTTTATCAGAAAAAAGTCATTCACAACAATAATCCAGTGCTAAATTGGGCTGTTAGTAATGCTATAACAAAACAGGATGCCAACGAAAACATCATGTTGGACAAGTCAAAAGCAACAGAGAGAATCGACCCGATAGCGGCTGTTATTAACTCACATGTTCGATGCATGCTCAATTCAGGTGAGATGGATTTAAACTCATATATTTTAAGTCAAGATTTCTCATTCTAGGAGGAATTACATGCGGTTTTTAAGGTTCTTTTTTAGTATTTTAGAAGATATTTTATTTATTTCAGGGTTGTCCATTATTGTAGGGACAACTTTTTTTATTAATCCAATTTACGGATGGTATCTGTTAGGTATTATTCTCACGATTTTGGGGGTGATAATGATCAGAAGATAGAAAGGAGATGAAACTTTTGATTTTTCGGCATTTATTTAGAAATCAGGATACAACGGATTTAAAAAATCCATCTCCCTGGTTTAAAAGTTTATTTGGCTATCAAGCCGCGAGCGGTGAGAAGGTAACTGTTGAATCATCTTTAAGTGTTCCAACAGTTTACCGATGCATTAACATACTTGCGAATAGTGTAGCTATGCTTCCTTTTCAAACATTTAAAAAGACAACGAAGGGAAGAGAACGGGATAAGGCACATCAAGTTTCTTTTGTATTAGAAAGACGCCCCAATCCATATCAAAGTCCATTTAAATTTAAGCATTTAATTGAAACACATCGTAATACATGGGGTAACGCCTATATCAATATCCATTGGGGTATGGATGGTAGACCAAAAGAGTTATGGGTATTAAATCCGGCTGTTACAACGCCCTCTGTGGATCTGAAAACCAATAAACTATGGTATTTTACTAGTTTGCCAGACGGTACACCTATAAAAATACCTGATGATGACATTATTCATCTTACTACATTGTCTACAGATGGTTTAAAGGGGAAACCACCTATTCAAATTGCAAGAGAATCAATAGGTAGCTCACAGGCAGCCCAAAAGTTTAAAGGTAAGTTTTTTACAAACGGTGCAGCGCATAGTGGGATATTAAAAACGCAACAAGCACTAGGGAAAGAGGCGAAAGAAGTACTTCGTGATGCATGGGAAGAGGCAAATACAGGATTAAATAATGCTCAAAGGATTGCCATTTTAGATGCTGGTTTAGAGTTTGAAAAGGTTGGGATGCCTTTAAAAGATGCTCAATTTATTGAGGGTATGAAATTTGATAAAGGTGAGATTGCAAACATCTTTAATATTCCTTTGCACATGATTAATGAGTTAGATCGCGCTACTTTCTCCAATATTGAACAACAGGCGTTAGATTTTATTCAAAATACTTTGAGTCCAATTCTTATACAGTATGAAGAAGAATTTTCTTATAAAGCATTTTCGTTTAATGAGCAAAAACGATATTATCTAAAGTTTAACCTGACAAGCTTATTACGTGCTGATTCTAAATCAAGAGCAGAATTCTACAAAATTATGCTCGATGCTGGTGCTTTTTCGATTAATAAGGTGTTGGAACTGGAAGACATGGACGGGATTGGGGAATACGGTGATAAACACCGCGTTGACTTAAACCATGTATCTATTGAAATTGCCGATGAATACCAATTAGCAAAAGCTAATGGAAGGGCGCTACAGAAGGGAGGTGAGGACGATTAAGGACGTATTTACTATTAAAAATCAAACAGAATCGTCAGCAGACCTATTTATCTATGGTGACATCATAAACAATACAGGTTGGAAATGGGATGATTCTGATATTATGCCGGATGATGTGAAAAATGTTTTAGGTCAACTGGATGATAAAAGTAACCTTAATATCTATGTAAATAGTGGTGGTGGTTCTGTATTTGCTGGCTTAGCTATTTATAACATGCTAAAGCGTAATAAAGCACAAAAAACTGTTTATGTGGATGGTGTTGCAGCTTCTATTGCTTCTGTAATCGCCCTAGCTGGTGATCGTGTTGTTGTTCCTTCTAATGCATTCTTAATGATTCATAAGCCTTGGACATATGCAGCTGGAAATGCAATTGATTTCCGAAAAGCAGCAGAGGACCTTGATAACATCGAATCAGGAATCATGAATGTATACAAAGAGAATTTAAAAGAAGGCGTTGAAATTGAAGAAATTCAACAATTAGTAGATGCTGAGACTTGGTTAAGTGGTGAAGAAGCTGAAAAATACTTCAATATTGAAGTTGTGGAAGCAAAAGAAGTCGCGGCTTGTAGTAGTGATTATTTTGATAAATATCAAAAAACACCAAGTAGAGTAGTAGCAAAAGCTCCTTCTATTCCAAAGAAGGACAATAATGAACAATTAAAAATACAAAATGCACTAGACCTGTTAGAGTTATAGGTCTATTTTTTGTGTGAAAACAAGGAGGAAATATCGAATGGATAAGCGTGAACAAGAATTACGTCAAAAAGTTGCTGACTTAAAAGCGAAAGCAGAAGAATTTAACAATAGCGGTAAATATGAAGAGGCGAAAGCAAAAATTGAGGAAGCGAAAAATGCTAAAAATGAATTAGATAACTATCTAGCAATGATGCAAATTCAAGTTTCTGACCCTGTAAATTCACAAGCAGGAGTTTTACCTCCATCATCAGTTAAAAATGAAGATCCATCGTACAAAGAAGTATTTATGAAAGCTATCCGTGGTCAAAATTTAAGTCATGAAGAAGCAAGCGTTATGAAGGAATACAAAGCGGCCTTATCTGAGAATTCAGGTAAAGATGGCGGCTATATTGTTCCAGAAGATATTACGACAACTATTAATCAATTAAAACAAACGGTTGATAGCTTAGAACAATATGTAAATGTACAACCGGTATCAACAAACAAGGGAGCTCGTACACTAGAAAAACGTGCAGCATCTACACCTTTTGCCCCATTATCTGAGTATGGTAAACCAAATGCAATGCAAGAAATTGCTTCTCCTGAATTCGATCGTTTATCTTATGCTATTGAAGATTACGCAGGATTCTTACCAGTACCAAATGATTTATTAGATGATACAGATCAAGCTTTAGAAGAATATTTACGCCAATGGATTGCCAAAAAATCTATTGCAACTCGAAACTATCTGATTTTACAAGAACTCAACAAATTGACAAAGGTTGATTTTAAAGATTATAAAGGCATTAAAACAGCGTTAAATGTTACATTAGACCCGGCATTTGCGGCTGGTGCTAATATTTTTACTAACCAAGATGGATTCAATTACTTAGATCAATTAGAAGATAAAAATGGTCGTCCGCTTCTTCAACCAGATCCAACAAATCCAACACGTAGTTTGTTGTCAGGAAAACCGGTTATTACTTTGTCTAATAAGACAATCGCCACAGATAAAGATGGGAAAGCACCTTTCATTGTTGGTGATTTAAAAGAAGCCATCATTCTTTGGGATAGAAAACAATTATCTATCGATATGACTACAGAAGGTGGAAACGCTTGGAGAACAAATACTTCTGAATTCCGAGCAATCGAGCGTGAAGATGTTACGCCATGGGATACAGAAGCAGTTGTGTACGGACAAATTATTGTTACGCCTAAAACAGGAGCTTAATAAGGCAGGAGGTGTCCTTCTTGGTACTAACATTAGAGGAAGCGAAAAAGTATCTTCGTGTGGATGGTGATGAGGAGGACGATCTCATTACATCTTTCGTAATAGCAGCTGAAATATATATAAAAAATGCTACAAGTAAAAATGTGGACTTAAAAAGCGAGCTTTCTAAATTAGCGGCTCGTATTTTAATTTCCCATTGGCATGAAAATCGGGAAGCGGTTGGAAAAGCAGAGCAATTAGCATTTAGTTTGCAGTCGATATTAGTTCAGTTGCAGTATTCTGGTGGTGATTCAAGTGAATCCAGGTAAATTAGATAAACGTCTTACGTTCCAAGTAATAGACGAGGATGCAAAGAACCCTGACGGTGATCCAATAGAGGGTTATAAAGATTCCTTTACTGTATGGGGCTCTTTTATTTTTTTAAAGGGAAGAAAATATTTTGAAGCAGCCGCAGCTAATAGCGAAGTTCAGGGGGAAACAGAAATCCGATTTCGCACAGATGTGAATGCTGATATGAAGATTAAGTATAAGAACGTAATTTATGACATTATTTCGGTTATTCCAACTGAAAAACACACGTTATCAATCATGTGGAAGCGTGGTGGAATGAATGGCTGATGGTGTTGATTTTTTAGGTTTTGATCGCCTGATATCTGAATTAGAGCAGATGGGTTTACGTGGAGAAAAGGTTGAAGATAAAGCCCTTGCAGCTGGTGGTGAGCAAATTCGAAAAGCCATTGCGGAAAGAAGTGAACCAAAGAGTTCAAGTCCTAAGAAACCGTCCAAAAGTGAACCTTGGCGTACAGGCCAACATTTGCTTGATAATATACGAGTTACGAAGGCACGAATGGAAAATGGTGTGAAAACGATCAAGATTGGAATAGACAAAGCAGACCGTTCTCCATATTTCTATGGAAAGTTTTTAGAGTGGGGTACTTCTAAAATGCCAGCACATCCATTTATAGAACCAGGTTTTAACGCTTCTAAAGCGGATGCGGTACGTGCTATGACAGATATCTTGAAGAATGAAATGGGGCTGAATTTATGATAAATTTACGCCCTGAAATTGTACAAGCTCTTGAAAATAATCAGGAGCTTGTTTCTTTATTAGGTGGAAAACGTGTGTATTATCGTAAAGCCAAAAATGCTGAAGAGTTTCCGCGTACTACGTTTTTTGAATTAGACAATAGGCCAGATGGATTTGCAGATAATTATGAAAGCGAAAGTGAAATCACATTCCAAATCGATATTTGGTCAAAAGGTAGTACAACAGCAATCCACCAAAAAGTGAATGAGGTCATGAAAAGTATTGGTTTCTCACGTTATAAGGTTGCTGATTTATATGAAGAGGATACGAAAATTTTTCATTACGCGATGCGATTCGCGAAAGGAGTGGAGTTATAGATGACTGGAGAAGTTATTAAAATTAGTTCAACTGTCGGTGTAGATAGTCTTGTTTATGCAAAGTCATTGAAAGATGACGCAACAGGTATTGATTACAGTACGGTTAAAAAAATGGAAGGTGCAGTAAAGGTTAAAACATCTAAAAAAGTAGCTACCGAGATTATGTGGAGCGATAATAAAAAATCGGAAATTGCCGAGTCTGATGGTGAGGTTGAGGTTGAAATTGAAGTTCGAGGATTGTCATTATCAACAAAGGCAGACATTGAGGGATTTCCAGAAGTTACAGATGGTGTATTAGACGAAAAACGAGAAGGAGAAAAGCCATATTTAGCAATTGGATGGCGCTTTTTAAAGGCTAATGGAAAATATCGATATGTTTGGTTATTAAAAGGGAAACTTTCACAAGAAGAGGAAGAAGCTGAAACTAAAAAAGATAAGCCAAACTTCCAAACAACTAAACTGAAAGGTTCATTTATTGAACGTGATTTTGATGATAGAACTAAATTCACAGCGGATGAAGATGAACCTACGTTTACAAAAGCTATCGGAGATAATTGGTTTAAAAAGGTATATGAGAAACCTGTGGCACAACCACCAGCAGGAAAGTAAGAGGGAGCAAAAGCTCTCTCTCTTTTTATTAAATTTAGGAGGGAAAAACTATGAAATTAACCTTAATGATTAATAAAGAAAAACAAACTTTTAATATGCCGGAATTTATTCCAGCCCGCCTTATTCGTCAGGCTCCGGAACTTGCTGAAATACCAAACAATCCTGGTCCAGAAGATATGGATAAAATGGTTCAATTCGTGGTGAAAGTTTATGACGGTCAATTTACATTAGATCAGTATTGGGATGGTGTTGATGCCCGTAAATTCTTATCGACAACTTCAGATGTAATTAACGCAATTATAAATGAAACAGTGGAAGCAGCAGGGGGTAGTACTGGATCTGGAGAAGAAGAAAACCCAAACGCGTAGAGGGAGGAGGGCTAACGTTCAGTGAGTTTATGGACGAGCTCTACCTCTCTTTATTACGTCAAGGGTATAAACATCACCATATCGATAATGAAATGGATATTTGGCATTATTTAAAGCTGAATCAAAAGAGTCGTGAACAAGGTAATTCAAATAGGGAAAATGCAAGCTCTAATGAAATAGAAGTTCTGGCAGAAAACATTATTTAATGAGGGGGTGAGACTATGGCAAATGAAATGAATAATTTGGTCGTTAGGCTTTCCCTTGATAATGTAAACTTCCGACAAGGTATCGCGAATTCAGGACGTGCAGTCAGAACATTACAGAACGAATTAAAATCTGTGAGTACAGGTATGGGTGGTTTTGCTAACGCTAGTCAACAAACGCAAGCGAAAATGAATACGCTCAGCAGGCTGATTGATGCGCAAAAAGAGAAAGTTAAAGCATTACGACAAGCCTATGATCAAAATAAGGCTAAATTAGGTGAAAATGATGTAGCAACTCAACGATATGCTTCGCAAGTTAATAAGGCAGTTGCTGATTTAAATAGATTTGAAAATGAACTCAAACAAGTGAATCGTCAGGCACAACAAACAGCACTGGATAAATTAAATAACTCATTGAAGTCTTTACAAGCTGAATTCCAAGCGGTTACAACAGGAATGCATGGATATACCAATGCATCTGAACAGACCCGAGCGAAAATTGATGTGCTATCTCGTATGATAGATAAACAAAAAGAGAAAATTAGGGAACTTCAACAAGCTTATAATCGTGCTAAAACAGAAGAAGGCGAAGCGAGTCAATCAGCACAAAGATACGCTGAACAAATTCATCGGGCAACAGCTGAACTGAATCGATTTGAAACTGGATTACAGCAGTCAAATCGTGAATTAGAACAGCAAGGGAATCGCCTATTGAACTTCGGTAATCGCATGGAGACATTAGGTAATCATTTGCAAAATGCTGGAATGCAGATCGGCCTGGTATTTGGTGGTATGACTTACGCAATAGGTCGGGGTTTAAAATCGGCTGTGGAAGAATCAATGAATTTTGAACAACAAAAGGCTAATGTGAAAGCTGTATCGGGTTCTACTGGCGAAGAAATGAAAAAGTTAAGTGAATTGGCTGTTAATATGGGAGAGACAACAAAATACTCCAGTGTTCAAGCAGGTCAAGGTATCGAGGAATTAATAAAGGCTGGTGTTAGCTTACAAGATATTATTAACGGCGGATTGGCGGGTGCCCTTAACTTAGCGACGGCAGGGCAATTAGAGTTAGGTGAAGCAGCCGAAATTGCTTCCACAGCTTTGAATGCATTTAAAGCAGACCATCTTTCAGTTGCGGATGCAGCCAATATTTTATCTGGTGCAGCTAATGCTTCCGCAACTGATGTAAGAGAGTTGAAATATGGACTTTCAGCTTCATCAGCAGTAGCAGCTGGAGCCGGAATGACGTTTAAAGATACAGCTACAACTTTAGCGGTATTTGCTCAAAACGGTTTAAAAGGTTCTGATGCAGGGACATCTTTAAAAACAATGCTAATGAGATTAAATCCGTCTACAAAAGAAGCATATAACAAAATGCGAGATTTGGGTCTTATTACTTATAATGCACAAGCTGGATTTGATTTCTTAGTAAAAAACGGTATTCAACCAGCTTCCAGAAATGTAGGGGATATAGAAGTAGCTTTAGAACAATATGTAATGAAAACTGAAGGAGTAACGAAATGGAATGATAAATGCGATACCACATTCCGCGAATTAGCAACAAGTTCAGCTTTTTTATCATCAAAATTCTACGATCAACAAGGGCATATTCAAAGTCTAGAAAATATTTCAGGTACACTTCATGAATCCATGAAAGATTTAACAGACCAACAACGAAGTATGGCTTTAGAAACGTTATTTGGTTCGGATGCCGTTCGTGGTGCGACTATTCTCTTTAAAGAAGGAGCAAAAGGTGTTAACGAGATGTGGGATTCTATGTCTAAAGTTACGGCAGCAGATGTTGCGGCGACTAAAATTGATACTCTACAAGGACGAATTACATTATTAGACTCGGCATTTTCCACAATGAAAAAGACAATCGGTGACGCGCTTGCCCCTGTGGTTAGTGCCTTTGTTGCTGGATTACAAAAACTTGTGGATGGATTTAACTCATTACCAGGACCAGTACAAAAGGCCATTGCAATTACAGGAGGTATTGTTCTTGCTTTAACAGCGGTAGCCGCTGCAATCGGTGTAGTTTTAGCGGCAGTTGGAATGGTTATGTCAGGGATTGGAGCGCTAGCAACATCATTAGGAATTGCTGGTGGCGCTGCGGGTCTTGCTGGTGCTGCGGTTGGATTTTTAGGAAGTGCATTAGGAGTGCTTCTTGGGCCTGTTGGTTTAATAGCAGCCGCTCTTATCGGGACTGGAGTTGTTGCATATAAAGCATATCAAAAAGCAACAGAAGACAGTATCGCTTCAGTAGATCGCTTTGCTACAAATACAGAAGGGAAAGTAAGCTCCTCAACAAAGAAGGTTCTTGGTGAGTATTTCAAGCTGTCCGATGGTATTAGACAAAAGTTAACTGAAATTAGATTGAATCATGAAGTAATAACAGAAGAACAGTCGCAGAAGTTGATTGGTCAATATGACAAATTAGCTAATACAATCATTGAAAAAACCAACGCAAGGCAGCAAAAAGAAATTGAAGGGCTTAAAAAGTTCTTTGCTGATTCGTATGTATTAACCGCTGAAGAAGAGAACAAACGAATTGAACAGTTAAATCAGCACTATGAACAAGAGAAGCTAAAGACACAAGAAAAGGAAAATAAAATTAAAGAAATTCTACAAACAGCCGCTAGGGAAAATAGAGAATTAACAACGTCTGAACGTATTTCTTTACAAGCACTACAGGATGAAATGGACAGAGTTGCTGTTGAGCATATGTCTAAAAATCAAATGGAGCAAAAGGTTATTCTTGAAAATATGCGTGTGCAGGCTAGTGAAATTTCAGCTAGACAGGCAGCGGAAGTTGTAGAGAATAGCGCCAAAGCAAGAGATAAAGTTATTGAAGATGCGAAAAAGACCCGTGATGAAAAAATTGCAGAGGCCATTCGCCAGCGTGATGAAAATAAAACAATCACTGCTGATGAAGCGAACGCAATCATTGCAGAGGCAAAACGTCAGTATAATAGTACAGTTTCTACAGCTCAAGATAAGCATAAAGAAATTGTGAGTGAAGCAAAAGCGCAAGCTGGTGAACATGCAAATCAGGTAGATTGGGAAACTGGCCAAGTAAAATCGAAATATCAAGTTATGAAAGACGATGTTATTCGAAAAATGAAAGAAATGTGGTCGGATGTTACCAATAAATATGAAGATATGAAAACCTCTGCAAGTAACAAGGTAGAGGAGATAAAAAATACAGTTTCAAGAAAATTTGAGGAAAAGAAAAAAGCTGTTACAGATAAAATGCAAGAAATAAAGAATGGTATTGAAGAAAAATGGAATACAGTTGAAAAATTTTTCAGTTCTATAAATCTAAGTTCCATTGGTAAATCAATTATAGAAGGCCTTGAAACAGGGTTAGATAGTGCAACGGGAGGCTTGTATAGTAAAGCGAAAGAAATTGCAGGAGAGATTAAAAAGACTATTTCCGGAGCGCTAGAGATTAACAGTCCATCTAAAGTGATGATTCCAGTTGGTAGTGCGGTTCCAGAAGGTGTTGGCGTTGGTATGGATAAAGGGAAGCGGTTTGTTGTCGATGCAGCCAAAAATGTAGTTGGAACCGTTAAGAAACAAATGGGGAACATGCCGTCTGTTTTTGATTTCGGATTCCAAACGAATCAACATAGTATCCCACGTAATACATTTAGCGACTTCAACGGATATGCGCAACCGCAATTATCTAATAGCAATCCATCTATGGCGAAAACAATATTCCCAAATAGACCAGGTGGAGAACAAGAACTGAATTTAACCGTAAACATGACTAATGTTTTAGATGGAAAAGAGCTTGCAAACGGAAGTTACACCTATACTACAAAGCTTCAAGATCGTGAACAAAAAAGAAGAGAGGAATTTTAAGGGTGGTGAGCACGTTGGGGAAACTTAGTTTTACTTTTAATAATATTAGAAAAGATTATATTCAAATGCTAGTTGGAAGAAAACGTCCTTCATGGGCTCCAGTAAAAAGAAGATTAGTAAGAGTCCCTCATCGCGCAGGGGCTCTTTTACTTAATACAGAAACGGAGGAACGTCGCATTGACGTTCCTCTTGTTATTAAAGCGAAAAAAGATATGGCAGATTTACAAAAGTTAAAAGAAGATTTAGCGGATTGGTTATATACAGAGCAACCCGCTGAACTTATTTTTGATGATGAGTTAGACAGGACTTATTTAGCATTAATAGATGGTTCTGTCGATTTGGACGAAATAGTCAATAGAGGTAGAGGTGTTATTACTTTTGTTTGTCCAATGCCGTATAAATTAGGGGAAACAAATACTCACAAATTTACGCAAAAGTGGTCTACAGAAACAACTTCTTATTTTACTAATAAAGGAAGTGTAGAAGCTCCAGCGTTAATTGAAATGACGGTGAAAAAACCAAGTACTTTTTTAGATGTATGGTTTGGAGAGTATCCGAATAATCGTGATTATTTCAGAATTGGCTACCCTCTGACTGTGGAAGAAACCACGGTACAAGAACGAGAAAGAGTCATGTGGGATGAAATGGCCACTCCTATAGGATGGACACCTGTTACTGGACAATTCGATGATATGAAAGGAACAGGGAGTTTTAAATCGCGGGGTGGCTATGCGCTGTATTGTGAAGATTACGGAAAAGAGGTAGGATTCTACGGTGCTATAGCCAAGAAAAACATTCCGGGCGGCCCATTACAAGACTTTGAAATGGAGGCATGGATGACTTTGAAGTCCAAAAATATAGGTGAAATGGGTCGTGTTGAAGTTCTTCTTCTAGATGAGGCTAGTAATGTGGTAGCCCGCATCAATATGAATGATCTATATGCAACTGCCGAAATTACAAGGGCACATATGAAAATTGGAAATAGCGGAACACCCAATAGTTTTCGGAAATTAGTTGATACAAGTGGGTATTATTCGACTACATTTAACCAATTTCGAGGGCGTTTGCGTATCGCTAGGCGGGGGAAGGTGTGGTCTGTATATGTGGCTAAGTTTATAGATGGTACAGAAAAAGATGGCGCTTCGCTTGTAGAACGTTGGATTGATGAAACAGGAAATCCAATGACAGAACGTAAAATTGCACAAGTTATGATTGCGATTTGCAAGTGGGATAATCACCAGCCTGTTAATGAAATACAAATTGATGATTTGAAATTTTGGAAGGTAAACAAAGTTCCATCTAATGCACAACCATATATCTTTGATACTGGAGATAAAATTGTTATCGATACTGAGAAAAGTCTTGTCACAATCAACGGGAAGAATGCAATCAATATAAAAGAAATCTTTAGTAATTTTCCTGTCATAATACGTGGTGACAATCGTATCGATATTATGCCGCCAGATGTAAACGCAACAATCAGTTATAGGGAGAGATTTAGATGAGAACACCAAGCGGGATTTTGCATGTTGTGGATTTTAAAACGGATCAAATCGTCGCAGCTATCCAGCCAGAGGATTATTGGGATGACAAACGGCATTGGGAACTTAAAAATAATGTTGACATGTTGGATTTCACCGCTTTTGACGGAACGGACCATGCAATTACGTTACAACAACAGAATCTTGTTTTGAAAGAAGTTCGCGATGGAAGAATCGTGCCATATGTTATTACAGAGACTGAAAAAAATTCCGATACACGATCTATTACCACATATGCTTCAGGAGCTTGGATTCAAATTGCTAAATCAGGGATTATAAAACCACAACGGATAGAGAGTAAGACAGTTAATGAGTTTATTGATTTAGCACTCTTAGGTATGAAGTGGCAACGCGGAATTACTGAATATGCTGGATTTCATACAATGACCATCGATGAATATGTTGACCCACTCACTTTTTTAAAGAAGATTGCATCTTTATTTAAACTGGAAATTCGATATCGTGTTGAGATTAAAGGTTCAAGAATCATCGGTTGGTATGTAGATATGATTCAAAAACGTGGGCATGATACAGGCAAAGAAATAGAATTAGGAAAAGATTTAGTCGGTGTTACGCGTATTGAACATACACGTAATATTTGCACTGCTTTAATTGGATTTGTAAAAGGTGAAGGTGACAAAGTAATCACTATTGAAAGCATTAATAAAGGTCTACCCTATATCGTAGATGCAGATGCGTTTCAAAGATGGAATGAACATGGACAACATAAATTTGGTTTTTATACACCAGAAACAGAAGAATTAGACATGACTCCAAAACGTCTACTGACGCTTATGGAAATAGAATTGAAAAAGCGTGTCAATTCCTCAATCTCTTATGAAGTGGAAGCACAATCGATTGGTCGTATTTTCGGCCTAGAACACGAATTAATTAACGAAGGCGACACAATCAAAATTAAAGATACAGGGTTTACACCAGCATTATATCTTGAAGCGCGAGTAATAGCTGGAGATGAATCTTTTACAGATCCTACGCAAGATAAATATGAATTCGGCGATTATCGTGAGATAGTTAATCAAAATGAAGAATTAAGAAAGATTTACAATCGTATTCTTAGTTCGCTTGGTAATAAACAAGAAATGATTGATCAACTAGATAAATTGGTTCAAGATGCTAATGAAACAGCTAGTAATGCAAAGAAGGAATCAGAAGCAGCAAAAGCACTAGCTGAAAAAGTACAAGAGAATATTAAAAATAATACCGTTGAAATTATAGAATCCAAGAATCCACCGACAACAGGACTGAAACCTTTTAAAACGCTTTGGCGTGATATTAGTAACGGAAAGCCCGGCATTTTAAAAATATGGACAGGTACAGCGTGGGAATCGGTTGTACCCGATGTTGAATCTGTAAAAAAAGAAACATTAGATCAGGTTAATAAAGATATTGAGTCCACAAAAACAGAGTTAAATCAAAAGGTTCAAGAAGCACAGAATCAAGCAACAGGACAGTTTAACGAAGTGAAGGAAAGCTTACAAGGTGTTAGTCGCACAATTTCTGATGTGCAAAACGAACAAGGCAATATTAATAAAAAAATGACTCGAATAGAACAAAATTCAGATGGATTTAAAACTTCTATTGAGTCGTTAACGAAAAAAGATAATGAAATTAGTAGTAAATTAAATACGGTTGAATCAACTGTAGAAGGTACAAAAAAGACGATATCTGATGTACAGCAAACAACAAGTGAATTAACTAAGACAACAACTGAAATTAAAGAGCAAGCTGGGAAAATCAGTGAGAAGTTAACAAGTGTAGAAACAAAGATTAATAACGATAGAGCTGGAGGGCGCAACCTTTTACTAGATTCAAATGTTAAATATGAAAAAACAGAATATCTAATCAATCAATATTCTCTAACTGAAAATTTCTTTGCTGGTGAGGAATATACTTTTGTGATTAAGGGAAGTGCCCCACAAGGTCAGAAATTTGGGATTTGGCAGAATGGCGGTTCAAATAATGTTGGATATGCAACAAGTGTTTATGCTAATGGAATAACTTATGTAACGTTCAAAGCTGTTGCGGCTACAAGTGGAAATGAACGAAAGTTAAGTTTATATAACTATCCAAGTAATACTACAAAAGCCGTTGTAGAATGGGTTGCTCTGTATAAAGGGAACAAGCCGCAGGATTGGACACCAGCTCCAGAAAACCAAGTAACAACTGGTGAATTCACAAAGAAAACAACCGAGATTGAAAAAAGTGTGGATGGTGTAAAAACCACTGTAACAAATGTCCAAAATAGCCAAGCTGGATTTGAAAAACGCATGAGTACTGTGGAGCAAACAGCAACTGGATTATCTTCTACAGTAAGTAATTTAAATAATGTAGTATCAGACCAAGGGAAGAAACTCACTGAAGCAAATACAAAACTTGAACAACAGGCAACAGCAATCGGAGCAAAAGTTGAGCTTAAACAAGTAGAGGATTATGTTGCTGGGTTTAAGATACCTGAGTTGAAACAAACAATTGATAAAAATAAACAAGATTTATTGGGCGAATTAGCTAATAAGCTTGCAACTGAGCAATTTAATCAAAAAATGACTCTAATCGATAACCGCTTTACTATTAACGAACAGGGTATCAATGCTGCAGCAAAAAAGACAGAAGTATATACAAAGACGCAAGCAGATGGACAATTTGCTACAGATTCTTATGTAAGAGATATGGAGTCGCGCCTTCAGCTAACAGAAAAGGGCGTTAGTATATCTGTAAAAGAAAATGATGTAATAGCAGCCATTAACATGAGTAAAGAAAACATTAGGTTAAATGCTGCACGAATAGATTTAGTTGGTAAAGTTAATGCTGAGTGGATTAAAGCTGGATTGCTAAGTGGTTGCCAAATTAGAACATCAAATACAGATAACTACGTAAGCTTAGATGACCAATTTATACGTCTCTATGAAAAAGGGATTGCTAGATCATTTCTAGGACATTACAGAAGAACAGATGGTTCAGTACAACCAACTTTTATCTTAGGGTCAGATGAAAAGACTAACGCTCCTGCAGGCACGTTATTTATGTCTCAAGCAGGTGCAGGATGGTCAGGGGCTTATGCGAACATTGGTATTAGCGATGGCATAATTGATGGTACAGTCCAAAAATCTGTGTACTGGGAATTGCAAAGGAACGGACTAAGTGTTCTAAATGCTAATGATTACCATGTTTTTTATGCTGGGAATGGGAGTTGGTATTTTAGACGAGGAAAAACTGGGTTATATCAAACTTCGTTAGTCGTTGAAGATAATGGTACAGATTCTGATTTAAGATTACCTAATATCACTTTACGTAATAGCCGTGCAGCAGGATATACAGGAGTTATCCAACTGAAATCATCTGTTACTCAAAATGGATGGGGCGCTGTTCAAGGGAATTTTATGACTCCTTCATTAAGGGAGTATAAATCTAATATCCGTGATATTTCTTTTTCCGCCTTAGAAAAAATTAGAAATCTTAGAATCAGACAGTTTAATTATAAGAATGCTGTAAACGAACTTTACCGGATGAGAGAAGAGAAAGCTCCTAACGATCTACCCCTAACAACAGAAGATATTAAAACATACTACGGGCTAATTGTGGATGAATGCGATGAAGCGTTTGTTGATGAAAGTGGGAAAGGGATTCACTTGTATTCATACGCATCACTTACAATCAAAGCCTTACAGGAGCTTGAAGAAAATCAAAACGCGGAATTAAAAGAAATGGAGAGAAAACATAATGAAGAAATTACATTAATGAACAACAAGATTGCAACGTTAGAAGAATTAGTCCAAAAATTAATATATGAGAAATCAGAGCAGCCGTAAGCTGGTCTTTTTTTATTGCCTAAAAAGGAGATGGAAAGATGGATCGTATTGATGTATTACTGAAAGCACTTATAGCTACATTTGGTGGTTTCTGCGGATACTTTTTGGGAGGGTGGGATACAACGTTGAAAGTTCTTGTTATCATGGCGGCAATTGACTATATTACCGGAGTATTCGCAGCAGGATTTAATGGGGAGTTGAAAAGTAAAGTGGGATTTAAAGGCATCGCCAAAAAGGTGGTGCTTTTTCTTTTGGTAGCAGCAGCTACTCAAGCTGATGCAATTATGGGAACAAACAGTGCAATTCGTGAAGCAACGATTTTCTTTTTCATCGGGAATGAATTGCTTTCATTGTTAGAAAATGCTGGTCGTATTGGAATCCCTTTACCTTCAGCTCTAACCAATGCGGTTGAAATTTTAGGTGGGAAACAAAAACAAACGGAGAAAAAAGGAGCGAATCAATAATGGGACAAATCGTAGATATTTCAAAATGGAACGGTAACATTAACTGGCCAGTTGCAAAACAGTACTTGGATTTTGTTATTGCTCGTGTACAAGATGGATCAAATTACGTAGATCCATTGTATAAAGGATATGTACAAGCAATGAAGCAGCATAACATTCCTTTTGGTAACTATGCATTTTGCCGATTTGTTTCAATTGCTGATGCGAAGAAGGAAGCACAAGACTTCTGGAGTCGCGGTGACAAGAGCGCCACGGTTTGGGTGGCTGATGTAGAAGTAAAAACAATGAACGATATGAGAGCAGGTACAAAGGCGTTTATCGATGAGTTATACCGATTGGGGGCTAAGAAAGTTGGTTTATATGTTGGTCATCATATGTA
The DNA here is from genome assembly GCF_050630465.1 of Bacillus basilensis. Classification (NCBI taxonomy): domain Bacteria; kingdom Bacillati; phylum Bacillota; class Bacilli; order Caryophanales; family Bacillaceae; genus Bacillus; species Bacillus basilensis. Next base: position 156,365 of record NZ_JBNTQO010000009.1, read on the forward strand.
TGCGCCTTTTGGTATGGCAAATGTAAAATGTGATTTTGTATGGATTCCACGGTATGGCGGCAATAAGCCAGCATATCCTTGTGATATTTGGCAGTACACAGAAACAGGAAATGTACCTGGTATCGGTAAGTGTGATTTAAATGAATTAATCGGTAGTAAGTCTTTATCTTGGTTTACTGGAGCAGAACAGAAACAGGAGCAAGTACAAGCGGAGGAACCTAAACAAAACATCATCCAATCAGGTGCTTTTTCACCGTATGAGGTTCAAGATGTTATGCAAGCTTTAACATCTGTTAAAATGACAGCGAACTTTAAATTACAATCTGATGGATTAACATATTTTGTTTCTGAGCCAACATCAGATACACAACTTAATGCAATGAAAGGATACCTTGACCGTAAAGGTTGGTGGTATGAGGTTAAGTAAAATATACTATGTAACAGCTAATGAGGCCTATGTAAACATATATTAATTTAGTAACAGCATGACAAAGAAACCGATTCCCATAAAAGAGTCGGTTTCTTATAATTATTATGTCAACGTTTAATGCTGATATCTATTAAACAATAAACTCTAAATATTCCGGAAAATCAATGTTATTCATATTTTCTATACCACCATTTTCTTCTATGTGAGCATATATTTTGTGAACGCATTTATATAACAAGGAAATATGTTTCTCAGGCATATCATCTAGTAAAATAAATGCTTCCACACGGTTAGTTGCATTCTTTGCAACTTTAAAATTCCATCTACTATAAAGCTCTGGATTTAACATACAAGATTCAGTATCTGGACCAAAACTGTAAATCACATTTTCTTTATCCTCATTTTCTTTTATCATTGCTATTAGTGGATATCTCCCCATTGTTCTCAACACTCCTTAATTAAAAACTTTATCAAGAGGAACTTTTAAATGCTCATCAAAAGGTATCATTGGCTCAGTAGATGCAGGTTTAGAATTTACGATTGATGTGAAAGTAACTGTCTACACAAAAGCAAAGGGAAAACATACTATGTAACAACTAATGAAGCCTATGTACATGTGAAGTAGGAAGAGAGTCTGCTTATATTGAGCAGACTCTCTCTTTGTTTAAAAAGATTAAATATAATAATCAGGATTTTCAACCATTTTATTTATAAATTCCTCTAAAGAATCCGCTATTTTTGTAGAACTCGAGTAAATAGGACATTGGCCTAATTCATTTTCTTTTTTGAATTTAATTGTTAAAAAATTCAATTCTGTTACTTCAAAGAAAACCAGCGATTCTTCATCATCAACACCATCTATATTGGGGTTGTATTCATAAATATCTTCCCTTAAACGAAAATCAGAAACCGAAAATGGGTCCATAAATCTATTAAAAAAGAACCTATCTGATGCTTCTAAAAAACCATAACCAATTTCCTTGTAAAAATCTTTTAATTCTTTAGGGAATTTCATTTTTAACAACTCTTCTGCCTCTTCTATTTCCTCACTTTTTAAAGGATAGAAAATAGGTGTTTGGTCAGATTTTACACTTTCATTAGCTACAACATACTTTTTCAAAAAATCAAACATAGCTTTCGTTACCTCCGTTAATTACTTTTTAAAAATTTCTCTTGAGATACTGTCCTTAGCGTGTATACCACCTTGATGTTCATCAGGGTATTTAGCTGGGTGCATATTCCACCATTCATGTTCCCCGCCATGTGCATTTTCAATAAAATGATGTGCATCAAATGGTTTATCAATTCTCCGTGATACTTTACCTCTTCTCGAAATAACTTCCTCCGTATATGTAGGCCATGTTTGGCCTGTTTCTTTTTCCCATTCAGCTATCAGCTTATTTTTTATAGTATTGAACTCAGCCCTTCTTTGATCTACTTCTTCTTTGTTTAATCGTTCATAAGCATTCTTTTCTAAAGCTTCCTGAAGCAATTCTCTTTGATTTTCAGGAATTTTTCTGCTTGTTATTTCTTCTACTTGGCTAAGATATTCTTGGAATCTAGGTGTATTTAAATTACCAGGGTCAGCAAACATAAATGTATTACGTGCTTCTTCTAAAGAATTAAAAGAAGTTTTTGGAATATCTCTAAACTCACTAACGCTAGCATATGCAAAGCGATCTCCCATTTGCAATTTATTCGTAAAATGCGAAATACCTTCTGAGAATTTTGCTACACTCGCACCCTTTGCGAGTGTAGTGACTTTGCTTATTCCTTTATCACCAATAAGTCCTAAACCAACTTGAGTTAAAGCATAACTTCCCCATTTTGCACGACTTTCTGCGTCACCATTTATTACATCATTAATAAATGAATCTGACAATACATTATACATGGTACTAAGGGTATCAATAGGGTGTAGGGCAGCATTCCCCATGTTTTCCCACGTCTCCCATTTACCAAGTGCCTTAAAGCCTTCTACTGTATCTTCAACAGCTTGTCCCGTACCTTCTACAATACCGTCCCAAACCTTTTTTATTGTAGATTTTTCAGGGGGTTTACCACACATTGCACCTTCTTCCATTGTAACATCTTGATTATCTGTGTTGCGGAATTTTTCGGCAATTCGTTTCAAATCTTCTTCTACTTGTATAATTGAATTGATAGATGTAAAAGCTTTTGGTCTCGCATCATTGAACATTTGAACGAATTGTTGATTAGAGGCACCAATCCATTGAAAACACAAATGATCTATTTCATTACATAAATTCTTATGTATAGATTCTAATGCGATTCTGGTATTATTTGCACGATTAGCCACTTCTTCTAGCATTTCAGGTGTTATTTTGATCTGAACCATTTTTTTCCTCCCTTACCCAATTTAAATTATGAGATAAAAAGAAAAAAATGTAAATATGGAAATTTTAGATTAGTATAATAATATTTATGTGAAGTAAAATCTGCTTAATTGTAAATAAACCCTATGTGTACATGAAGTAAAAAGAGCCGTCCTATTGGGCGGCTTTTTTAATATCTATCAATTATTTTCTTTTAATACCTATGAATAATGAATCATAGCCTTTTGTTTGAGGCCTTGTGTGTAACTCGATTTGGTATTTACCTTTATCTAAGTAAGTGTGATAATCTCGCCCGCTTGCTTTTTTGGAAGGCATTGCTATAACATCATTAATTTCTTTATCTAGATTAAGATCTGGATTTATTAAAGTAATCCAATTTTTCGCTAATTCAACAGTTGCGTTATCAATTATAAACGTAATATAGAAATCATGTTCATTTTCACCTTCTACAAAGAACTGTCCTTGTCCTAAATCATAAATCCTTCCCAAATTAGGGTTAGAAGTACGTAACTGTACACTTTCAGGAAGGCCCATATTGCTGACAGATGCGCTTTCATATTTATAATCTTCATTATATTTCTTGTTTATTTTTGTAATTAGATTTTGCGCTTCATTAGATACAGATTTTTTTAGCACTGGTGAAGCATTTTTCCAATTGTTACTGTTGTAATAAAAATCATTTGTAATCATAGAGCTAGGTATACCGAAAGGTGTTAATTCAGGTTTAACTTCTACCTTATTCATTGCATTGTATAGAAATTGTGCATACTGCTCACGAGTTACAATATTTTTAGGTTCAAATAGATTATCCCCTGTGCCAGCAGCAATTTTATTTTCTTGTAATGCACTAATAGCATTTGTCGCCCAGTAATTTTTATCTACATCTTTGAAAGTGGTAGTAGATGTCGCTTTGAAGTTAAAAGCCTTTGTTAATACAACAGCTAATTGTTCACGTGTTAAAACATTATCTGGACCAAATTTTCCATCGCCAAAACCATTCATAATACCTGCTTTACTAAGACTTAAAATTTCTTTTTCAAACATATGTCCTTTGACATCAGTGAAAGGATTTGGTGCATTATGTTCTTCTGCTGGTTTCAAGTAGGCATATATCAGTCTAGCTACTTGACCTCGTGTGATATTATCCCCAAAACCAAACATTCCGTTTCCATAGCCAGCCACAATATTTTTCTCTTTTAAATCCATAATTGCATTATAAGACCAATGATCTGAAGGAACATCGCGAAATCCAGTCTCAGCTTGTGCATTTGTTAAAGAGGTAAACGTTGATGTAGCAAGAACAGCGCCTGCTAAAATAATTTGTTTGAATTTCATTAGTGAGCTCCTTTTAATTATTAAATTTAAATATAATAATTAATAGTATATTCGTGTTTGTAAATTAAATCAATATTTAGTTGTAAATGGATATTGAGATAGATTACAAAAAATTTCGATTACTATCCATAACTACTAGGAAAGGCATACTATGTAAGTTTGATTAAGTACAGAAACTTGAATGAAATCAGTGTCAGCATTATGGAATAAAGGACCTGATGTTAACGTTCGGTAGCGAGGTTCACAATGACAATCACAGTCGCATTTTTTATGTTTCTTCCGGTAGCACTTATGTGAACGGTCGTAATAATAGTTTGACATAAAAATCACGTACCTCCTTTTTAGTACATGTTATGCGAAGAGTGAGAGGGAGGCTTGAACAAAAGAGTATAGTTGTTTAAGTGTAAGGTAAGACGTAAATAGAAAAAACATCCCATTTAGGGACGGTCTCTTTAATTTATATTCACTAATTCATCAAACTTAAAATTAGCACTCAAATTGAATCCAGTCGTACAAAACACCAAATGAATTAACAATAAACCTTGCAAGCTCTCAACTTGAAATTTTATTAGATGGTTAGATGTGCATAAGTGATACTATAAATATTTGAATTGAAACAAAAAAACAAGGTCTCCAATGAGAACCTTGTTTTTTATCTATTAATTATTTTCTTTTAACATTTATGGATATTGATTCATAACCATTTGATGCAGGCATTGTGCTTAACTCCATTTTGTAGTTACCCTTATCTAAGTTTGTGTGATAATCTCGCTCGCCTGAATTTTTGAAAGGTAATGCAACAATATCGTTAATTTCTTTATCTAGATTTAAATCTGGATTTATTAAAGTAATCCAATTTTTTGCTAACTCTACAGTAGCTTTATCAATTATAAATGTAATCATGAAATCATTTTCATTCTCACCTACTAAATAGAGTTGCCCTTGTCCATAATCATAAATCTTTCCTAAATTAGGATTAGAGGAAAGTAATTCTACCCTTTCACCATCGCCCATCTGGCCGCCGCTGATATATACGCTTTCGTATTTGAAATCTTCATTATAATTCTTGTTTATTTTAGTAATTAGATTTTGAGCTTCTTTAGATACAGATTTTAGTAGCAACGGTGAACTGTTTATCCAGCTACTACTGTCGTAATGAAATTCACTTGTAATCATAGAGCTTGGGAGATCAAACGGTGGTAATTCAGGTTTTGCTTCTACAAAATTAATTGCATTATATAGAAACTGTGCATATTGCTCACGAGTTACAATTTTTTTAGGTTCAAACATATTATTTCCTGTTCCAACTACAATTTTATTTTCTTGAAGTGCACTGATTGCGTCAGTAGCCCAATAATTTTTTTCAACATCTTCAAATGTAGTTATAGATGATGTTCTTAATCTGAAAGCCTTTTTTAATACAGCAGCCAACTGTTCACGAGTTAAAGTATCATCTGGGCCAAATTTACCATTACCATATCCATTCATAATTCCAGCTCTAGCAATCGCTAAAATTTCTTTTTCAAACATAGTACCTTTCACATCATTGAATGGATTTTTGAAAGGAGGGGCAGTAGGATCAGTCACTGGTTGTATATAATTATATAACAATCTAGCAACTTGACCTCGTGTGATGGGATCACCAAAACCAAATATACCATTTCCATAACCAGCAAAGATCTGTTTCTCTTTTAAATCCATAATTGCATTATAAGACCAGTGATCTGAAGGAACATCGCGAAATCCAGTCTCAGCTTGTGCATTTGTTAAAGAGGTAAATGTTGATGTAGCAAGAACAGCGCCTGCTAAAATAATTTGTTTGAATTTCATTAGTGAGCTCCTTTTAATTAATTTTTGACAAATTAATTAACTTATTTTATTAATAAATAAAAATATAACAATTAATATTATATTTAGGTTTGCAAATTAAATCAATATTTAGCGATAACTGGATATTAAGATGGATGACAAGTGAACTATGATAGCTATCCACAATATCCAGCAAAAAACATATTATGTAATTGCAAATGAAGAACAGATGCATGTGAAGTGATTTTTTGACAAGAGAATAGTTCGGTTACTTAGCTAAGCCTTTTTTATAATGAAAATTAATTGGAGCTATTATGTTTGTGAGGGTTTATGTAATCGAAGAGTTATAAAAAGTGCTAACAAGTTTGCAAACGAACTTGCTAACACCTATACAAAATAGACATAATTTATCGCTGATATGTCGTCTTTGAAAATAGCTTTAATCAGTTAAATCACACTTATACGAAATGCTAATAAAAATAGACTTAATATCACGTATAAAATCCTTAGAGCCGATAATTATCGTTACTTCTATAAGTTCTCGAAAATAAAAAAACGTCCCAAAGTAGGACGTTTTTTTATTATGTATATTGCTTTTTTTTCTTAATAAGTAATAACACTTGTGACACACAAGCAAGTACTGGTAGTTCTATTAATGGTCCAATAACTAACGCAAGAGCGATAAGTGGTTCGTCTGGAAAAGCTGTTATGGCAATAGCGAGTGCAACAGGCGAGTTTCTTGCTAATGTTGTTAAGTTTAGACTTACTGTATCTTTATAAGATAAACGCATAATACGACCGATAAATTGTCCTAGTACAAAATTAATGATGAAGAACAATAGAACAGGAATGAGTAATAATAAAACGACATTCATATTTTGTAGTAAATATTTCCCTTGTGATGCAAACATCGCTACTATTGCTAAACTTAAAAATACAATTTGGATAGAGCTGAAAAACGGAATGAGTTTATTCTCAAGTGTTTCAGCTTTTTGCAATTTATTCATAATGAATTTTGTAGCGTGTGCAAGTAAAAATGGTAAGACGATTACGATAATAATACTTTCTACTAAAACAGAAACCGCTACAGTCTTCATGACACCAGCGAATAAAAATAAATAAATTGGAAGGAGTAGTACTTGCAAAATTAAATTTACCGGTAAAATCGCAGTAGAAAGTGCTACATTTCCTTTCGCTATTTCAGTAAAGATTAAGTACCAATCTGTACATGGAGTAACCATTAACATGATAAATCCAATCCAAAGCGCTGGGTGATCCGGAAGAAATAGTGCTCCTAATCCCCAAGCGAGTAAAGGTGTCCATAAAAAGTTAATAGTAAGACTTGTTCCAGCAAATTTTAAGTTGCGAAATCCATTTTTTATTTCTTTCAATGGTATGCTGAGGAATAATCCATATAGCATGAAAAATAAGAAGGGGACAATAAATTGCTCTGAATACATATGTATGAAATTAAATTGCCCGAGTATGATGCCGCATGTAACAGCAAAAAGAATAATAAAAGTTTGAATCTTTTCTATAGTGCTCATGAGTAAAACCTTTCTAAATATGAATTTTCCTTTCTAAGTTTATTATACAAGTAATATAGAGGTATTTGGTGTTCAATTGAGTTTCGGTTAATGTTTTTAATCCGAGATATTATTTTATATTCAAAGTTACTTGACTAAAGTAAGTAGATATATTACAATCACTTACATAAGGTAATTAAATAACAAAAAGTTTTAATTACCTTTACTTAAGGTATCAATTGGAACTTTTTATTAGAATAAGAATTTTTATGATGATGAATAATGAATATGATAAGAAAGTTTAGGTGAAGAAAATGGGATTATTTAGCTCGTTATTTGGTAAAAAAGAAGAAAATACAAAAGTAGAGGGGAATAAAACAATGTCAAAAGTATTATTTGTAAAAGCAAACGATCGTCCAGCGGAGCAAGCAATTAGTTCAAAAATGTATGAAACATTTGTAAGTACTTATAAAGAAGCTAATCCGAATACAGAAATTACAGAGTTAGATTTATTTGCATTAGATCTTCCTTATTACGGAAATGTCGCTATTTCAGGTGGATACAAACGTAGTCAAGGTATGGAGTTAACAGCTGAAGAAGAGAAGGCTGTTGCTACAGTAGATCAATATTTAAATCAGTTTTTAGAAGCTGATAAAGTTGTATTTGCGTTCCCACTATGGAACTTTACAGTACCAGCACCATTAATCACATATATTTCATACTTATCTCAAGCTGGAAAAACATTTAAATATACAGCTAATGGTCCAGAAGGTTTAGCTGGTGGTAAAAAAGTAGTTGTATTAGGTGCACGTGGTTCAGATTACTCTTCAGAACAAATGGCTCCTATGGAAATGGCAGTGAATTACGTAACAACTGTACTTGGATTCTGGGGAATTACAAATCCAGAGACAGTTGTAATTGAAGGACACAATCAATATCCAGATCGCTCACAACAAATTGTTGAAGAAGGTTTAGAGAACGTTAAGAAAGTAGCGGCGAAATTTTAATTAATAGTAAATGTAAAAACCAACATGGATGACCATGTTGGTTTTTTAGTCTATTTCTATGTTAAAAAATGTATATTTATAAAATAAATGAAAAGTTTGAAAATAGTATTGCAAAATATTATATATCAAACTATAATGAGTTCAAGAATAGTTGATAATCGAATTAAATATTCAGAAAATTCAATTAGTTAAAAATGGAAAATGAGATAAGGAAATTTGAATGGGGGTTATATTATGGCGAATAAAGTACCGTTTTCGTTCATAGTAGTTATTGGATTAATGTTATTTGCACTATTTTTTGGAGCAGGAAATTTAATATTCCCGGCAATGCTTGGTCAATCGGCAGGAGAGAATGTGTGGATTGCTAACGCTGGATTTTTAGTAACTGGTGTTGGATTACCGTTACTAGGTGTACTAGCATTTGGTTTTTCAGGTAAAGATGATTTACAGTCATTAGCAAGTCGTGCTCACCCAGTGTTCGGGATTGTGTTTACAACAGTTTTATACTTAGCAATCGGTCCGTTATTTGCAATACCGAGAACAGGAAATGTATCTTATGAAATTGGTCTTAAGCCGTTTATGCCAGAGGGATTAGGTTCTACACCTTTAATTCTTTTCACAATTGTATTCTTTAGCATCACTTGTTTTTTTTCGCTAAATCCCGCGAAAATTGTCGATATTGTTGGAAAAATCTTAACGCCAATTAAATTAACATTCATCGGTATTTTAGTAATCGTTGCTTTTATTCACCCGATTGGAGAAATGCAAGCACCAGTTGAAGCTTATACATCACACGCATTCTTTAAAGGATTCCAAGAAGGATACTTAACGATGGACACGCTTGCATCATTCGTATTCGGAATCATCATCATTAATGCAATTAAAGAAAAAGGTGCGAAAACGAAAACGCAAATTATGGTCGTTTGTGCAAAAGCGACAATCATTGCAGCATCTATTTTAGCAATTATCTATACAGCTCTTTCTTATATGGGTGCTTCAAGTGTTGCAAAGCTTGGACATTTAGAGAACGGCGGAGAAGTATTAGCGAAAGTTTCTAACTACTATTTTGGATCATATGGTGGAGTATTATTAGGATTAATGATTACAGTAGCTTGTTTAACAACTAGTGTAGGACTTGTATCAGCATGTTCTTCATTCTTCCATAAGTTATTCCCAAATGTTCCTTACAAAGCAATTGCAGTCACGCTATGTGTATTTAGTGCAATTGTTGCAAACGTAGGATTAACACAATTAATCGCAGTTTCTGTTCCAGTATTAACAGCAATTTATCCACTAGCAATCGTATTGATTTTCTTAACATTCTTCCATTCATTATTCAAAGGAAGAGCTGAAGTTTATCAAGTGAGCTTAATCGTAACATTTATTATCAGCTTATTTGATGGATTAAGTGCAGCTGGAGTTAACATTGAAGTAGTAAGCCAAGTGTTTACTAAATTCCTTCCGATGCAGGAAGTAGGATTAGGCTGGATCTTCCCAGCGATTATCGGTGGATTTATCGGATATGGCATTAGCGTTTTAAAACCAAAAAATCAAATTCAACCAGCAGCAAATACGAATAAGAAAATAGGTTAAGTAAAAAAGTTATAGAACTTGTTTCTATAGCTTTTTTTGTTACTATTAATAATGAAAGAAAATAAAGTAGTAGGGGAAATAAAATGAAAAAAACAATTGATCATATAGGAATCGCAGTTCGAGATATAGATAGTACGATACGTTTTTATGAAAAGGTATTGTTAGGGACATTAATAGATCGTTACGTAAGTGAAGCACCGGGTGTGGAAAGTGAAGTAGCTATTCTTGAAGTGGATGGAGATAGAATTGAATTACTTGCGCCGACAAATAACACTACTTCACCAATTGCCCGATTTATAAAACAAAAAGGTAAAGGTGTACATCACGTTGCGTATCGTGTAGATGATTTAGATATAGCTTTAGAAGAATTAAAAGAACAAGGAATTCGAACGTTAGAGCATACACTTCGAATTAATAAACACGGCAGAAGATTAATCTATCTTAACCCAGCGGATACAGAGGGAACAATCATAGAGTATTGTGATTATCCGGAAGAGAAATAGAAGAAAGATATTTTTAAAAAGGTGTTACATAATAACGTAATACCTTTTTATTTATGTATTTCACACTTTCTTCACAAATGATTCACGATAACTTTTCTTCTTCAGGAACTTACGTAAATATATTTTATGATATAATAACAATCGGCTTTAAAAATGTAAGTAGTATCTATGAAGGTAGTTACTATTATATTAGAAGTTTAGAGGTGAGAGAGAAATAAAGAGTTATACTGTATAGAAGTTTATATTTAATCAAGTTAATATTTCGCCGATGGATTGAATTTGGAAGTAGATGTAATAAAAGTATAGCAATGAGGAAGAAAGAAGTGAAATGATTGTGAAAGTAATGAGAAGGTTAGGGGCATGGCTATTACTTGCGTGTGTGCTTATCATATTAATACCGAAAAGTGCATCTGCTCATGCGTACGTTGTGAAATCAAACCCTGCTGAAAATGAAACATTGAAGAAAGCACCATCTATTGTGAAAATCGAATTCGATGAGGACATACAAGTTTCAAGTTTTAATATATTGTACGTGAGAGATACATCAGGTAAAAGGGTCGATTTAAAAGATGCTCATATTGATAAAAAAAATAAAAAGCTATTAGAAGCTGGATTAAAAGAGAATCTCAAAAAAGGTCTCTACTCTATTCAGTGGAAAGTGATTTCAGCTGATGGACATCCAATTCAAGGAGTTATTCCATTCCGTATTGGATTAGCTGAAGTGGGAGCAGACGATGTACAAGTAGAAGAGATGGGGTATGTCCCGCAAATTGATATGATTATGGAACGTGGAATTTTATATACAAGTTTCTCACTATTTATAGGAGTTCTATTCTTTAATCTTATTATGTATAAAGGGAACGTAATAGAAGTTCAATTAAGAAGTAAAAAAATAATATGGATTTCATTAATTGGTATATTCGTTAGTTTATTATTCAATCTACCACTGCAAGCGAAAATAAATGCTGATGTTTCATGGCTAGAAGCATTCAATCCTTTATTATTAAAAGAAACGTTACAGCTTTCTGTTTTTGGTTATGTATGGATTACTCAAATGGCTCTTATAAGTGTACTTATAATCGCTTCGTATTTTGCGATGAAGCGTGAGAAGCTTTCGTCGTTTAAAGTATGGAGCATTCCATTGCTATTGTTTATCGGGATACTTGTTATGAAAGCCTTTAATAGTCACGCATATGGTTTAAAGTTTAAAGATATTGCTGTCGTTATGGATTTTCTACATTTATTCGCAGCTTCATTATGGGTGGGTGGTTTATCATCTATTATTCTTCTTTTACGTAAAGAGGATAACAAGTGGAATATGTATTGGGATATGATTAAGCGTTTTTCACCGTGGGCAACAGGTGCTGTCATCGTGATTTTAATAACAGGTCTTTTTAACAGTACATTTTTTATTCCAACAATCCACTCGTTATTTGATACAAAGTATGGATTAGCTTTATTAGTAAAGATACTTTTATTCATTTTCATGGGGATATTGGGAATTGTTCATTATGTGAAAGGGAAAATGAGAGCGGAGCAAGGATTAGGCGCTACGTTGAAAGTAGAGTTTATCATTGGAATTATCATTTTTGTAATCGTAGCTTTTATGACAAACGTACAAACACCACCGATGCCTCCTACTGGACCTTTTACAGAGAGTAAACAAGTAGATAATGGATATGAAATTACGCTAAATGTGAGTCCTAATAAGGTAGGACAGAATACATTTCATGTTACTGTGAAGGATGAGAATGGCCAACCTGTTACTGATATGGAGCAAATTACACTAACGACTCAATCGTTAGATATGAATATGGGAAAAGGATCATTTAAAGTTTCGGCAGTTTCACCGGGAGAATATGAAGCAGAAGGTATGTATATTAACATGACAGGTAACTGGAATATACAAGTACACGGATTAACAAAATCGCTTGATAGCTTTGATACAGATTATAAATTTATTGTAGGTGGCAGATAAAGTGAAACTTTAATCAGTGGGGGGTATCCCCCACTGATTATTAGCCCGCCCCAATTGTGCTTTTACGGGCAGTTGATCCCCGCCTAACTTCTTTGCCTTCGCTGAATTTTGAAATAGGGGTCATACTGCCCGGCGAATAGCGGGGTAAAGAGGCATTATAGATAAAAGGGAGTAAATAGAAAATGAAACGTATAAAAAAATTAGGAACAATAATGATCGCAACAATAATTGCAATGGGAATGTTTTCGTTACCTGTTAGTGCGCACGTAACTGTGAAGCCAGCAACTTCTGACATTGGCTCTTGGGAGACTTACACGATAAAAGTACCAGTTGAAAAGAATATAGCAACAACAAAAGTTACACTGAAAATACCGTCTGGTGTGGAATTCCAACAGTATGAACCAGTGCCAGGATGGAAAGTGGAAGAGCAAAAAGATAATGCTGGAAAAGTGAAAACTGTAGTATGGGAAGCAACAGGAGAAGGAATTTCACCTGGTCAGTTCCAGCGATTTACTTTCGTCGCTAAAAATCCGGATAAAGAACAAAAAATAGCTTGGGATGCATATCAACAATATAAAGACGGAGAAATTGTTGAATGGACAGGCGATGAAAAAGCTGAAAAACCGCATTCACTTACTACAATTGCAAAAGGTACGTCATTAACAGGAGAACATGGTGAAGTGTCTAGTGTAGAAAAGAATGAAGGTACTAGTAATGTACAAGTAATAGCAATTGTTTTATCTATTTTGGCGATTGTATCGTCGGTAGGTACGTGTGTTTTTGTAGTACGTCGTAAAAAATAAGTAACATTGAAAGGTCTCATTGAAAGTAATGAGACCTTTTTTATTAGTTTTAGGGATTAGTAAAATGAGGATAGCAACATTGTTGTAGTCACTATATAACAAAATTTATTGATACGTGGAAATCAATTGATGGTCATTACGTCTTCCGGCACGGAATCATGTTCTAGCCAGTTTTCAATTAAAGTATTAAATAACTTAGGGTCCGCTAAAGAAATTCCATGACCGATTTTAGAAATAATAACACCTGTGCAATTGGGATTACTTTCAAGGATTTCAGTCAACGAGTCTTTCATGATTCTTTTTTCGTTTTCTCCAACAGTTACTAATATATTACCATTAGCATTCTCAAAGTTTTTTGGTATTGTAAACGACATGTTTTCTTTTAGCATCCTTATGAAGGTATTTTTACTTATTTGACAACTGTCATGATAATAGTGGTCAAAGTATTCTTTATCTATGTATATTGATTTGGCTTGTATTTTCGAAAACGTCCTACTCTTTATAAGAGGGTAGGTTAGCCCAATAGATTTTATAAATGTGCTAGCAAAAGGAATGGATTTGACTAAGGCACTGTTTATCATAGCATATTGGATTAAGTCAGGTTTCATGCTAAGCATCGCAATTAACACTTGAGCACCTAATGAAAACCCAATTGCTATAATAGTTTTACCTTGTCCTTTTTCTTCAATTAGTTCAATGATTTTTTTAGCACTAAAATGTATTGAGAAATGATCTTTATTTCTGTTTTTTCCTTGATCAGGTAAATCAGGAACAAGGCAGTGAAAGTTAGTAAAATGTTTAATTTGTTTGTCCCACATCCATCCACTGACTCCGCCCCCATGAATAAAAACCATAAGTGGAGAACTTGTATCTCCAAATTCTTTATAGTGTAAAACCATATAACTCCCCCCTTATAATTGGAATTGTAAATCCACCCATCTGTACTAGAGATAATATTTTTGCTACTTAATTATCATCATACAATAAAAAATTTTCATCTGTTAAAATTCTAAGTGACTTTACTCATGAAATGATAAGAAAGAGCCTACAAATGGAGTGACCCCTGTCAAGTAGACAGTATTTAAAAAGCGCAACTAAGCAACCTGAGTTCTATATTTATATGGACTCAGGTTATTTAATTTCTTTTGAAATCTTTGATGATTATAAAAATGTATATATTTGCGTACGGCAAGTTTAACCTCATTCGCTTTACGGAAGGAGGTTAAATGAAAACACTCTGCCTTAAAGTGACTGAAGAAGTTTTCCATGCAAGCATTATCCCAACAGTTGCCTCTTCGAGACATACTTGCCTTCATCTGATATTTTTTAAGTAATTGATTATATTGACGAGATGTGTACTGGGATCCTTGATCACTATGCAAGAGGATTCCCTTCACATTTCGTTTTTTCTTTGCCTTTTTAAGTGTATCTAAAACAAGCTTTAAGTCATTTCTACGACTGATTTCATAGGCAACAATCTCATTATTATATAAATCCTTAATGGCGGATAAGTACAAGCGCTGTCCATTGAAAATTAAGTAGGTAATATCAGTTACCCATTTCTCATTTGGTCTTGAAGCTTGAAAGTCTCTATTTAGATGGTTCTCTGAAATCACATACGCCTCTTTTTTTCCGTAATAAGGTCGTTTTTTCCTAATTATAGCTTTGATACCTAATTCATTCATCAATCTTTGGATACGCTTATGATTCAAATGAAGGTTATATGTGGCTTTCAGCCACACTTGTATTCTTCTATATCCATAAATCCCTCTTAGTTTTGCATGACACTCCAATATTTTTTTCTTGAATTCAGTGTCCGCTAATTGTTTTTTAGAAGGCACTGCGTGTCGCTTTATCC